>CAYUNA010000279.1:0-6199 GCA_964445895.1 uncultured Saprospiraceae bacterium
GGAATTCGAGGGGATGTTTAAAAATTACCGAATTAATTACTACGAGGCACTTAAGCTACCCAATTTTACAGTGGATATTTTTTCTTCTTCACTTCGGTTGAAGTGACAAGTTTTAAGAAATTTAAAAAAAGCGAGCATAATTGTTATTCGAGCTTTTTTTTAAGTTTCTTCAACGGAAAAACAGCACTGTCAATTGGGTAGGATATTATTTTCCAGCTCCCCTAAGTAAAAAACTTTGTGACGAAATTTAAAAAAAGGGGCTTAATTTTTTTCCTCATAATTGGCGTTTTGACGTTGCTGCTATTTTTTGCAGGTAACTTTTTTGGACGAAAGTTTGAAGTGCAGGTGCGCGAAGCATTGGGCAATATTTTTGAACCAGAAGTTTCTAACTTAGAAGTAGATTTTTCTTTTCTAAAACACTTTCCTCATCCAAGTTTGAGTTTATGTAATTTGACTTTGGTTTCCAATAAGCATGATACCAGCCGGCAAATTTTGTATTTAGAAAATGCTGATTTTCAGTTTGACATTTACAAATTTATCAAAGGAGATTTCTCTCTGCGAGTCGTCAAAATTAGTAACGGAGATTTGCTTTTTTATACCAATGAAAATGGCGATAATATTCGTCCATTTCAATATAATGAAGTTGAAGAAGCGAAGAAAAAACAAAAATTCGAGCTCTCGTTTCCAAAAATTGAAGTAGAAAACATTACCGTACGAGGCGACAATCGATTTAAAAATGCACAATGGAAAGTATCCGCCAATTCAGCAGATTTAAAAGGGGAATTGATTGGCACAAAAATATTTCTGGATGGAGATGTCTTTGCGGTTTTGGATACATTTCAAAAAGATGAAAGGCTCATCTTAGACAATCTGCCCATTGATATCAATACCCATTTCAAACTGGATAATGAAGAAAAAGTAAGTACCTTTACAGATGCTCAATTGAAAATTTCCAACTCCGAATTTAAAGGTGGCGGCACGATTACGACACAATATCCAATAGGTAGTGTTTTGGATTTAAAATTGCAAGGCAAAGATGGTTTTCAGTCCATTATGGGGTTGTTGCCTGAGGAATACTTAGTCAAATTTCAGCAAACAAACCCTTCTGCTAAATTTGATACACAAATTCATATCAATGGCTTGGGTGGTCCAAAATATTCTTCTAAAATCGACATTGAAGCAGTCGCAGAAAATGCTCAAATTGAAATGACAGAGTATCCTGTGAAGTTAGAAAATGTAAACTTTGCCGTATCTTATACCACCGGAGATTCTATTTCCAGAAAAGATAATCATCTGATTGTAAAAGACTTATCTGCCCTTCTCAATGGACGTCCAATAAAATTAAATGTGGACTTAATTAACTTAGATACCCCTGAAATTAATTTAGATTTTGATTTTGATCTTGATTTGGGTGATTTTCATAAAATTGCTCCAATTGCAGGTATAGAAGAGATTGGAGGAATTTTGACACTCAAAGGCGGCTACAAAGTTAAAGGCACTGAAGATAGTAATCAGCGTCCCAATCTCCGCATGAACGGTGCGGTGATTTTGTCCAATGATTTACTTTCTGTAGGTGGCAAAAGATTTCAAAATCTCAATGGAAAAGTCCAGATAAATGACGACCGATTGGCCTTTAATGGCATCAACGGCACATTTTCGAGTATCCCTTTTGAACTCAACGGCAAGGCAGATAATGTTTACCGATTTTTATTTGATACCAAAGAAAATGTGATTGCTAAAGTGGATATAAAATGTGAATCTATTTATCTTAATTCTGTTTTTCAATCTTTATCGACCAAAGGAAAAAAGAAGCAAGTAAAAAAGCAAACCACCGAGCATCCACTCGATTTTCCAGATTATTTGCGGGGAGATATCAAGATTTCTTCTCCAAAGATGTATTATAAAGATGTGATAGCTAAACGAGTGCGGGCGAAGTTTTCTTTATTTAAAAACCAAATTAACATTCCTTATCTGGAAATGAATATTTTGGATGGCATGTTCAATTTAAATGGTCGATTTATTAAAAATCAGAGAAAGAATTTCACCCTTTATTCCAATGTCAATATTGATAAAATAAATACCAAAACCCTACTCGAATTATTTAATGATTTTGAGCAAAATGTCTTAACGTCCAAACAAATCGAGGGCCGCTTGACTGCTGATTTAAAACTCTCGGGTGAATTAGACAATCAATTACAGTTTTTGGAAAATGACTTCTCCTATCGTGCCGATTTCACGCTAGATGATGCTGAATTGAATAACTTCGAACCACTGACCCAAGCCTTCACCTTTTTGAAAAAAGATGAGGCGGCACATTTAATAATAACAGACCTCAAAGGACAAGCGATTTATCACCGCAATCAACTTTTAGTACCCAATTTGGAATTTAATAGCAACATTTCTTACATCACTTTTTTTGGAAAAAGACAGGCAGACCAACACATGAAATGGCACGCAGAAGTGAGTCTGGGTGACCTCCTGTTTAAGTCAAAAAAGAAGAAATTAGCAGAATTACTAGGCAAACGAAAATCTGAACGCGGCAAGATGAATGCTCGGGTAGAAATCAGCGGTATGCCCTACCAATTGGGTGTAAAACCGAATAGCAAAGAGACCTGGCTAGAGACCAAACGCGAAGTAACGCGGCAGTACAATCGAAAAAAACGAAGCTATTTTAATTGGTGATTTTTTTCTTAAAAATGTAAGGCTGACGTTCAAATCCTAAATAGAGGCTGCAGCAAAAGGTCTTCTGTCCGAACGCACCCCGAAATATTCTTTTTTAGACGGAGCAAAAACAGTACTTAAATTTCTACGAATATTCAGTATGAAACTACCTATAAAAAAACGTTATTTAACACTCGTGATTTTAGCAATTTTAGTCGGCGGTTACTTTTTAGGGCCCCGTCCGACCTATCCTGAAATTGATTCTAAAATTACGCCTTTAGCCATTCCATTGTTTCAAATCGACGATTATTTAGCTAAAAAAGAAGCTAAAATCGCCAATTTGAAACCAGACAATCAGGCACAAATTGTCTGGGCAGATTCTATTCGAAAAACAGAATGGGCAGTGGTTTATTTGCACGGTTTTTCAGCAAGTGCAGTAGAAGGAGACCCCGTTCACAAGCGGTTTGCAGCTCGATATGGCGCCAATTTATTTCTGGCACGTTTGGCAGAGCATGGTATCAATGACCGGGAAGTGTTTAAAAACGTAACGCCTAAAGATTGGGTGGATTCTGCGAAAGAAGCCATCGCAATTGGCAAATTAATTGGCGAAAAAGTAATCGTAATGTCTTGCTCAACGGGCAGTACCCATTCCGCGTTTTTGGCTGCCGAAAATCCTGATTTTGTAGACGCTCAACTGATGTATTCCCCCAATTTTGCAATAGATGCGGCAGGCACTTGGTTGATGACCAATCCCTGGGGTTTGGAATTGAGTCGATTGCTATCGGGCGGTGATTATCGACATTTAGGGCTTCCAGAGCCGTGTCATCCTTATTGGACGGTCGAGTATCGAGTGGAGGGTATCGTCGCGATGCAAGCACTGTTAGATGCGACCATGCAGCCTCAGTATTTTGAAAAAACAACGCAACCAACATTTATTGGCTATTATTATAAAGATGAAAATAATTACGATGGCGTCGTCTCTATTCCGATGATGGAAAAATATATGGAAACGATAAAAACATCCGCTGATAAAAAGGAAATTCAAGCATTTCCAAATGTAGAGTCACATGTAATTATTTCTGGGTTGCAGTCCAAGGATTGGCAAACAGTCGAGCAAGAGACCAATGCTTTTGTAGAACGCGTTTTGGGGATGCAACCGATTTTCTAAGTTGTTCTTTAAACAATCCTAAGTAGCAAGTCAAGTTATCATAATTAGCTTGACTTACTACTAAGAGCAGCTTTTAGTTACTTTCTACCGCAATTTAGTCACATTTAACCCTCTATGCCCTTTTATTTACTGCCTTATTTAAAAAACAAGCATATTATTAGAGTCACATTTTTTCTTTTCCACCCATAATTTTCAGTTTGTTTTAAATTTTCTAATAAAAATGCTCTCGTGACAGCTTTTTTCATCAAAAAACTACGTATTCTAAAAATTATTAAAAAATCTGCCTTTTTTAAAATAGCAAAAAAAACAATATCATAACCTACTGACAATCAATTCGTAATCATAATTATAAAACAAACATAACCTTCATAACTAACTGATTATCAATACTAAGTATTTTCACCCAAACTGCTAAAAATAAATACTGAAACTGCTCTAAGCCCTTGTGAGAACCAAATGTTGCCCCTACCTTTGTGACAACGAAACGGCAAATGCTGTTCACCTCCACAAAAATTTTCCTCCTACATTGAAATAATTACCGCCCACATCATTTGAATTTTTCTTTTCCGAGTAATCGGATTTCAACACTATATAAGCTTGACTTCCTCCCAGTTGAGCAACGATTAAAAATAACAAAAAACAAAAACTACCAGCTCGCCCCCCAGCTTTTTCCTCCACTACCGTCGGAATGACAAAAAAATTCCACTACGGTCGGAATAACAGAGTTCTAAAAAATTTCCCCCTTTGAAGTTTCCTCCCACTTCCGATATAACATACTTTATAAAACACACGCCGAAGCGATTCGGAAAAAAATTTTCAATTATGTCTAAGAACATCTTACTCACAGCAATCATCGCAACATTGACATTTACACTTAACGCTACAACTTTCTTCGTAAGCCCAGGTATGACAGGCAAAGGATTAAGTTGGGAAGATGCCAGCGGAGACTTGGCAGCCGTATTATTTGCAGCTAATTATGGAGACGAAGTTTGGGTCGCAGCAGGCACTTACTATGCTTCTTACGACAATGACCGTACCCGAGCATTCATCGTTTCTAAAGGCGTTAAAGTATTGGGTGGCTTCACGGGCACTGAAACTTCAGCTGACCAACGAAACCCACAAAATAATAAAGTAATCTTGAGCGGAAATATTGGTGACCGCGAAAGTGATCTCGATAACTCTAATACTGTTGTTATCATCGGCGCAGCAGACGAAAACACCGTTTTAGATGGTTTTTCTATCGCTGACGGTACAGCTAACAGTGCAGGTGCTACCGCGGCTCCAAGTCGTAGTGGTGGTGGATTGTACATCATGGCTAAAAACAGTGCTTCTACACCTGTGATTCGCAACTGTACTTTTTATAACAATTATAGCCGCGACGGTGGTGCAGTATATAATAATGGTAAAGGCGGAAATGCCAGCCCAACGTTTGAAAACTGCCAATTCTACAGTAACCGCTCTGATTTGGACGGTGGTGCTGTTTTCAACGACGGTCGCCATGAAGGTAACAGCAGCCCTATTTTCAAAAACTGTGAATTTAAAGGAAATGAAGGTAACTATGGTGGTGCTATCTGCAATTACGGTGGACGTGGTAAAGCTAACCCAACCATAGAGGGATGTACTTTTGCTAACAATGACTCGTATGTCAACGGTGATACTTGCTACAATATGGATGTAGAAGGTGAAGCAGCTCCAATGATGATTAACTGCAACATTTTGGATAGCAAAGAGATGAAAGATAGAAACACCATGAGCGCAAGAAAGTAATAACTTGATATAATAACAAAATCGGTAATAAGAAGAGGTTGCCAGAAAGTTAAGATAATAAAGAACAGTTTACTAAACTTAATATTTAAAACCAATAGCAAATTAGAAAACAAACAACCTTTTCTTTACCGATTTTTTTAAAAAAAACCTTGAAACCATAAGATTTAGAGAGCGTGTGTCTAATACAAGAAGTTGGGGGCATTTATGTCTCCAGCTTCTCTTTAACACACATAAAAAACAAAAACAAAAACAAGCACTAAAAAATAATGAAAAAAGACTTAAGAGATAACGCAGAAACTACTTTTTAAAACAAATAAATTACAGCAAAAAACAAGCACAACGTCTATTTTTAAACACTATGTAAGGTTAGTTAATTATCTATGGAACACTAAAATTATCTGTGAAGCACTAAACTTTTTTTGTGAAAAATCATGGTGATTTAAACGGTCACCATGATTCAATAACCATCAAAACCATAAAATACAGACCGCTCTACCCCCGCTTTTTTTAGCGAAATGAGTAGTCAAATTTAACGCTATAACCATAAATTTTAAGCCGGCTCTGCCCCCACTTTTTAACTTGAAAAGTGAAATGGAGCCAAAA
>CAYUNA010000280.1:0-6195 GCA_964445895.1 uncultured Saprospiraceae bacterium
TTAATTTTATCTTAGATTCTGTCTTTGAAATGACATGGGAGGATTCAACTCAGGAATATATAAAAAACAATCCGTTGTATATATTACCTTTCGCTTTCGGACAGAGAATCGCTATTGAACTGTATTTTGAGTTCTTCTAATCCTCAGATAGTAATTTTTATTTTTTGTCGGGTCAAGTAAAATATTGTATTAATGAAAGTTTACATTAAATCTATTACCTCATATATCCCTGAGAACAAACTCACCAATGAAGAAGTAACCAAGAAGGTCAATGACAATGGCTACCCATTAAAAGCTGGACTTTTAGATGCGCTAATTGGTCCGTGCGAGAGACACTATGCCGACGAGGATGAGCAAGCTTCTGACCTTGCTGCTGCTGCTGCTAAAAAGCTGCTTAAAGGTATTAATGCTGACGAAATTGACCTATTGATATTCGCATCTGCATCTGCTGACCTTATCGAACCCGCTACCTCCAATATAGTTCAACATAAATTAGGATTGAGTTGCTCAACTTTTGATATCAAGAATACTTGCAATAGTGTAGCCAACGCTATTGATGTTGCCTGTGCAATGATACGTTCTGGTTTACACAATCGTGTACTGATAGTTTCTGGAGAGAAGCCCAGTGACAGTATAAAATATCAGGGACTGAATAAAAAAAATATAATAAGGCATCTCGCTCCCTTTTCTTTTGGAGATGCTGGTGTTGCACTACTTTTAGAAGCTGACGAGAAAGGGGAGAAAGGTTTTTTCTATCAAAAGAACATCAGCTTTGGACAATACTGGGATTTGTGTCAGGTGCCAGGTGGAGGGTCGATGCATCCAAATGATGGATCAAAACTATTTTTCGAAGGAGACAGCTTTCAACTTCAGGAAAAAGGAAAAATGCACGGACCACAGTTTCTTTTCAAGTGTTTGGAAGAAGCGGGTCTGACTATCAATGATATTGACTTCATTTGCCCCCATCAGGTATCCAAGCAAATGCCCAAAAATATTAACGAATATACTCAGATTGGTCTGGATAAGATTATGCATACTTTTCCACGATTTGGGAATACTGCTTCTACCTCTATGCCCATTGCCTATGAGCAAGCTCTTCTTGAGGGCAAGGTTAAATCTGGTGACACCGTGCTACTATTAGGTATGGCAGCAGGTCTCAATATCTCTGTACAGTTTATGAATGTATAAAGTAGAATTTGGTTTTCAATGCGAGGGTCTATTACATTGTGTAAAAAGTAATTTTGTATTTTCGAAAAATGGCTAAAGCCATTTTTCGAGGGTAGATTAGGGGCGAGATTGGTTGAGTTTTCCGACGGAAAACTCAACCAATCTCGCCCCTAAAACCCCAAAAGCGAGGCGGCTTTAGCCGCCGAGCGAAATGTAAAGAAAGTTTTTACACAGTGTACTAAACCTTAATTTTTCCTGTTCCTTATTTTTGACCCTATCTAATCAATGTCACATCTCCCTTCAACGTCTCCATCACGCCCGCAAATTCATATTCCATGATATAAATATAAACATCCGCAGAAGCTGGGTCGCCATTAATTGTACCATCCCAACCATCAGGATTATCGGATAGGGTATATACTTCCTTGCCCCATCGGTTGTAAATGCGGAAGTCAGACACAGTCACATTTGGAGATTGTACTAAGTTGAACACATCATTGTTACCATCACCGTTTGGTGTAAAGGCATTCGGCATTTCTGCGATACTATTCATGACAATAACCGTGACATCTGCCGATTGAACACAGCCAGCATCATCCGTTACGGAGACTTGGTAAGTGACCAAAATTTCTTGCTGATTGTCGTCATCGATTTGTGGATTGGCAGTCACCACATTGTTTTCCATCGTGGACTCAAATGGGTCTTCGCCTTGCAAACTCCAAGTATAAACGCCATTGATCAATTGAGTGCTATCAGGATTGATAAACGCTGTCAACGTTACATCTTCCCCTTCAAAACCCATGGTCGGATTGGCATTGAGACTATCCAAATCAAAGGATGGATTGACGGTAACTGTGCCCGATTGAGCGTCTGTGACAAAGCAGCCCAATGGAGAAGTATAAATCACACTATATTCCGTGGTAGTTGTTGGTGAAACAGTAATAGAAGCATCCGTTTGACCATTGGGAGACCATGCGAAAGTTCCGCCTGGTGTATTTACATTTGCAGTTAAGGTAGTGGACAATCCTTCACAAATCAACGCATCAAAATCGGATAAAGTTAGCGTCGGTTCTTGTACCACATTTATGGTTATGGACTCCATGACTGGGTCGCAACCGCCATTATCGACCGTCAATAAATAAGTCGTCGTTTCGGTCAAATCCTCTACTTCTGGTTGCGCTTCATCGCTAAAGAAAGTGCCATCTTCCAATGTCCATTCATAAGTCGTATTTGCTTCCGCAGGCGCACCATTTAAGGTAACTGAGGTCTCTGGACAAATCGTTTGGTCTGGAACATTTAAAACTGGTCCGTCTGAAATTTCTAAGAAAACTGTTGCATTTGCGGGGCAGCCCATAAACTCTCCCGTTACATTATACGTAATGGTGCCTGGTGGCGTCGCCGTAGGATTTGGACATTCTGTACAACTCAAACCCGCCGACGGACTCCATTCAAATTCCGTAATATCAGGACTTGTAGCCAATAAATCAATAGATTCTCCTGCACAAAGCGTCGCTTGATTAGGCATCACTGTAATCTCTGGCGTTGGAATGACTTCAATGAAAATCTCGCTCACATCCATACATGCGCCATTCTGCGTTGTTCGTGTGTAAGTTGTTGTTTCGGTAGCCGCTACTACAAAGTTCAGCAGCGTATCGGTACTTTGCGCACCCACCGATGGCGACCATTGATGAGATATATTTTGAAAATTTAAATCTTCATAACCAGGTGAAACCATCGAAATAATTTCTCCTTCACAATAAGGGGAATCACCTGGAATAGCCGTAATTACCAAATCTGGCAAAGAATCCACACGTACTAAGACCGAATCAAAAACCACACAAGCCCCAACTTCCAAAGTAGCGACATACCAAGTAGAAACGCTTGGATTTGCAGTCACTGTCACATCTGTTGTACTACTCAAAGAGTCAGCAGGTGACCAGGTCAAGCCAACGCCATTAGTGGAAGTATTAGCCGTAAATGTCACTGATTCGCCGAGGCAAATATTAAAGTTGTCTTCTGCAATATCTACATTCGCAGGTAGTACATTGATAGTCGTCGTTGCCGTTTCGGTACATACGCCATTGATGCTGGTAGCGGTTAAGGTGTACGTGGTCGTTTGGTCAGGCGTTGCAGTGGCGTTGACGATATTTGGATTGTCCAAACCATCGACTGGTGACCATTCGTAAGTTGTTCCCGCGCCTGGTGCAGCTGTTGCTAAAAGGACACTAGAGTTTTGACAAATTGTAGTATCTGTCGTCGTAATCGTTGGCGGTGAAAATGGCTCTACGGTTACTGTCAATTCATCCGTTGCGGAACAGCCCGAAGTAGCAACCGTTGCCGTATAAGTGGTCGTAAACGTAGGCGATAAATTCAAGGTCTGTGCATTTGGAATGGGTTGTGTAGGTGTCCATTCCAAGCCTGAGTTTCCAACATTATTATTGGCAAAAAGCACGATGTTTTCACCTTGACAAAGTTGGTTGTCACCGCCATTTTGAATTTCAATATTAACCTCTGGAGAGATGATTTGTAGAAAAACCTGGTCGGTTGCCGTACAAGTTCCTAGCGTTCCCGTCACTGTCACCATTTGACTATTATTAATCGTAACAGTAGGGTTAGCACTGTTTGGATTATCAAATAAATTGGCTGGGGACCAAACAAAACCTGCTGCGCCAACGGCATTTAATTGAGTAGAATTAATGCCTTCACAAACAAAAACAGTATCAACACCATTGTTGACATCAATCACCAATTCCTCTGTCAAATCAATGCTAAATGACGTCAAATCAATTTCGCCACAACCAAAATCAGCGACCAAAGAAATCTCAATCGTTTCTGTTCCTTCTACAATATTATCTGCGATGCTGGTGAGTGCGTAAGTTAATTCTGTATCGCCTGCATTTATCGTAATTTGGTCTGGAATATTTAAAATATAATCTTCCATTTGGGTTGCTGTACCCCCAATTTCAACATTATAAGTCAAATCTACCGGTGAAGGATTATCTAATGAAACGACCAATAAATCACTCACGTTTGTGCAACCCTCCACTAAATAATCAATACCTGTATTGAAGTTCACTTGCAATTGTGGAACACCCGCTGAAGAAGGTGCTACGAAGAAACCCGAGTCATCATTTTGGTCAATATCTGCAATCGCTAATTTTACTGAATACGTCTGACACGGTGCTACTTGCCTAATCGCAGTCATCGGTTTTGGTTGCCCCATAAAGCCTGTTGTCAAACCATTATAAGCAATACTTTGACTGTTGTTGTTGTCTCGATAATATTGCCAGTTGTCGTTGGCATTGATGGTTTGTACTTGGACTAATTCGCCTGTTGTTGGGATAGTTGCAATATTTTCCTGACCATTCAACCCTGGGTCACCCGCAATACCAGGTCCCGAAACCAAAATACCAATCAAGTCATTACTAAACTGCGAAAACTGCTGTTTATACTCTTCTGAACCCATCACATAGTCAAATGCCAATCGGTCTGTTTTGACAAAAATATCCATTTCAACAAAACAAGCATCGTCAGTTGTCATGCCGTTTCCTTGCGTTTGATTTAAAAAATTCAAATCAGGGTCGCCGCCTAAATTTAAATCATTATTGGCAAAAAACGAAGCTGGATTTGCCGCCTCTGCGGCTTCTCCTGTTGTCAATAAAATACCATCATCTAACCCCAAGTTCGTGGCATCAGTCGCCAAAAAACTACCGTAGGCTTCATTGTCACATTGAATATTAGTCACCGTAATATCCATCAAAGGGCTGGTAAAGTTAGCTGCCAATTCTGTGGCATCCAAACCTGTATTCACGGTCAGTGCAGCATCATCCGGACAATCTTCCGTGGTACATTCCCATTGACCGACAAAGCCCGCAGCCGTTACTCCCTGGTCAGAATCAAATAAAATCGTCAGACAACCACTGGAGGCAGCTACTTGATAACAAACGCCCATTTGATTACCACCATTACTGCCCAAGCCATCTAATTCGCCTAGTAAGGGCGAGTTGGTATCTGGTCCATCGTAAAACGACATTTCATCAAAATTATCTTCAATTGAGTACTCTGCCAATGTAAATAAAATACACCCATGCGGGTCGGATGGACATATCGTAAACGTCAAATTTTCATTATTACTATAATCACCATCTGGTCCTCCTGAGTCGTATAATGTACCCGAACAAACATCCGCGGTCATATCTGTCATTAGGAAGTCAGTCATAATTTGTTCTTGTACACATAGTTGAAAACTACCCGAATTTGGCGTAGCCGAGGCTGACCAATCATTGATTCTCAAAAAATAACTTAAACCTGGTGTCAGTCCTGTCAAAACAGTGGAGATGCTTGTTTCTCCATTTGCGGCACTCACACAATCAAGTAAAACGAGTTCATCTACGCCACAGTCTCCACGATAAACCGCAATTTGTGGATTGACAATTGACGGCGTTCCTGCACCATCCGCGATTCCCGTTAGGATAACTTCGTAGTTGGTAATGGTAGGGACTGCGGTAAACGAGAACCAGACATCACGTTCTGGTGTAGCGACAAAACAGCCCGGAAAGTTGTCTGTTCCGATATCGCTTTCGGTTGCATTCACATTATTGTATAGCCCCGGTGCAGGGCAAATTGGCGCAGCACCAAAGTCAACCAAGCCACCACAATCGTCGTTTATGGGTTGGGCAAACGTAGCTACACTAAAAATAAAAAGGGCGATAAACCAGTAAAGTTTCTTCATTTTGTTGTAAATATATAACAGCTAACTCGGTTTTGTAAGTAGTAAGTTGCTGATAATCAGTTTTTTATAAAGATATTGTAGGTATTGCTGAATTTTAAATCAGACAAGAAGTACGCTATCTGCCCCAAAAATAGTGGTCTCTTTCAAATTTTTAGAAAAAAGCCAATTTTTTCGTGTCATAAACTTGGCAAAACGTGGATTGTCGCGAATAAACCGTTAAAAAAAGCGGAAAAAACAGAAAGAATTTTTTTTTGTGGAGGTTTTACATTTCATTTGGGAAAGTTTTTTTCCTTTTA
>CAYUNA010000281.1:0-6183 GCA_964445895.1 uncultured Saprospiraceae bacterium
GGACAAAAAAAAGCGGCTGAAATTTATCATCAAATTCCAGCCGCTTTTTCGTAAAGATGACTTTACATTATACTTACTTCTTGTTATTTTTAAAATCGCCACGTTTCCAAGCATCAAAAAAGCCCTTCCAGGCAATTGGATTAAAAATATTCATCGGTGGTGCTTGTCCGATATAGTAGTATTCTCGCGATTGTTGACGTAAGTAACGATTGGCATTTTCAACGCCGTCCGTCACGACTTCCTCTCGCATTTGCGCTAAAATATCAGCGGCTGTATTAGCTGTGGCTTTGGATTGTAAATCGGAGGAGACATCCATTGCCAAAAATTCTAATTTGAAGTGTTCTTTACTAGGCCATGGGAAAACCACGGTTTCTGGTAAATTCACAGCATCCTGAGTCATCAATTGTACCAAAGAATAACGATTGTCTTCTAAGGAATCTGGAATCACAAAATTCACTGTTTTATAACCAATCGCAGAAAATTCAATCTCATCGCCTTTTTCGGCAACAATAGAGAAAAAACCGTCGAAATCGGTATAGGTTCCTCTTCCTTTGCCTTTTACTAAAACGTTGGTGTAGGGCACAGGAATTAATTCCTGATTTGTCCCGTCCAAGACCATTCCTGAGAATTGTACTAAGTTTTTATCATCGACCAATTGTGCATTCACTTGTGTAAACGCAAAAATCATCAAACTAAACGCGAAAAGAATTTTATATTTCATGCGGTATATTTTTTAATTAAAAAGGGTTTTTTGTCTTAAAAACTTTCGTAATTCACCTGATGAAAAACAAAGTTGCTCTTATTAGACGCTTTTTAAGAGGGAATTGGTTGCAAAGATAATAGAAAAATAAAGGTTCTTGTTTTAAAAAATGCCTGTAGTAACATTTTATTATGGATTCTGGCAACGTATTTTACAAGGAATATGCCTTTTTTGGAATCATTCTAAATAATTTTTGTATGCGAACAATCTTTGGAAAATTCCTTTAAATAGATACATTTGCATAAAACAAAGTAAAACAGCCAAAAACTGTTTTAATATTTTCGGTAACGAGAAATCATAAACAAAAAAAACATCCAAATGGGTTGGTTAATTAATTTATTTACATCTTCGGTAGGAAAAAAACTTATCATGAGTTTGACTGGTATTTTCCTAATTACCTTCCTTCCAGTTCACTTAGCTGGTAATCTACAGTTATTAGCAGGCGACGGCGGCGAATCGTTTAACATCTACGCCGATTTTATGGCGAATAATGCTTTCATCCAGTTTACAGCAAAAGGCTTATACTTTTTTATTCTTTTGCACACGGTTTTGGGAATTGTTTTATGGTTTCAAAATCGAAAAGCAGCAACAGGAAAAAATCGTTATGCGGTCAATAACACAAGAGCCACCTCAGCTTACAATGCAAGTTTAGCAAAAAGCATGGCAGCGATTGGTACGATTATTTTAATTTTCATCGTTGTTCATATGGCGCAATTCTGGTTAAAAACCAAATTGGGAACCTTAGACCCTGTGACTTATGGCGATGTAACTATTAATGATTTGTATACCCCTGTTTTCAATACCTTTACCAATCTTGGCTTTGTTATTTTCTATGTCGTAGCAATGTTTTTCATCGGTTTGCACTTGCGACATGGTTTCCAATCTGCTTTTCAGACATTGGGCTTGAACCACAAGAAATATACCCCACTAATTCAATTTGTTGGTATAGCTTATTCAATCCTGGTTCCATTAGGATTTGCCATTATTCCACTGTACTTCTACGTTGTTCATAGTTAAAATAATTTTGAACCAAATTAGAAATACACCATTATACTAATACACTAAACTTAAATATAATGAAACTCGACGGAAAAGTACCAGAAGGACCATTAGCAGAAAAATGGACGAATTATCGTAGCAAAATGCCTTTGGTTGCACCAAATAACAAGCGACGAATTGAGGTGATTGTAGTTGGAACAGGATTAGCAGGTGCTTCGGCAGCAGCTACGCTTGGAGAGTTGGGCTACAAAGTAAAATGTTTTACTTTTCACGATAGTCCGCGTCGGGCACACTCGATTGCGGCACAGGGAGGTATTAATGCAGCCAAAAATTACCAGAATGATGGAGATAGCATTTGGCGATTATTTTACGATACCATCAAAGGTGGAGATTATAGAAGTCGTGAGGCGAACGTACATCGATTGGCAGAGGTGAGTACCGATATTATTGACCAAGCAGTGGCGCAGGGCGTACCATTTGCAAGAGAATACGGAGGATTATTGGCAAACCGGTCTTTTGGTGGTGTGCAAGTAAGTCGAACGTTTTATGCAAGAGGGCAGACGGGGCAACAGTTATTGTTGGGAGCATACTCGGCATTGTCTCGCCAAATTTCAACAGGTAGTGTAACCATGTACAACCGCCACGAGATGGTGGATTTGGTGATGGTTGATGGCAAAGCGCGGGGTATCATTGCTCGAAATTTATTAACTGGAAAATTAGAGCGACACGCCGCTCACTGCGTTGTTTTGGGGACTGGTGGCTACGGAAACGTATTTTACCTTTCTACTAACGCGATGGGGAGTAACGTGACAGCAGCATGGCGAACAGTGAAGCGAGGTGCTTTGATGGCAAACCCATGTTACACGCAAATACACCCAACTTGTATTCCAGCTTCTGGCGAATATCAGTCAAAATTGACTTTGATGTCGGAGTCGTTACGGAATGATGGACGGGTTTGGGTACCGAAAAATATTGAGGATGCTAAAGCAATTCGGGAAGGTCGCAAGACTGGTTTGGACATTGCGGAAGCCGATAGAGATTATTATTTGGAACGTCGTTATCCGGCATTTGGTAATTTGGTGCCGCGTGACGTAGCGTCTCGGGCTGCTAAAATTGAGTGTGATAGCGGACATGGAATCGTACCAACGGGACATGGTGTTTATCTGGATTTTGCAGCAGCCGTTCAGCGTTACGGTAAATCTGCAGCATATTCTCAGGGCAACCATAGCCCAAGTGCCGCAGAGATTACTACGTTAGGAACAAAAGTGATTGAAGAGAAGTACGGTAATCTTTTTGAAATGTACGAAAAGATTACGGGCGAGAATCCTTACGTAATGCCAATGAAAATTTATCCGGCGGTTCACTATACTATGGGTGGATTATGGGTAGATTATAATTTGGAAACTAACTTACCAGGGCTTTTTGCTACTGGAGAATGCAATTTTAGTGATCACGGTGCCAACCGTTTAGGTGCTTCTGCATTGATGCAAGGCTTGGCAGATGGCTATTTTGTTTTACCATATACGATTGGTACTTTCTTGGCAAATGAAATTCGGACACCGAAAATCTCCCCTGATTTACCAGAGTTTGAGGCCGCAGAAAAAGCGACTCGCGACCGTTTACAACAGTTGTTGGACATTCAGGGTAACCAAAGTGTCGAGAGTTTCCACCGCCGATTAGGGCAAATCATGTGGGAATACTGCGGTATGGCAAGAAATGCAGAAGGCTTGAACAAGGCCCAGAAAATGATTGCTGAATTGCGGGCAGAATTTTACAGAGATGTTTTTGTGCCAGGTACACAAGATGAATTCAACCCAGAGTTAGAAAAAGCTGCACGAGTGGCAGATTTTCTGGAGTTGGGTGAGATGTTCGCTGTTGACGCTTTGCAGCGGGAGGAAAGTTGTGGCGGTCACTTCCGAGAAGAATCTCAATCGGCAGAAGGGGAGGCAGCACGAGATGATGAAAACTTTACTTTCGTTTCGGCTTGGGAATGGACAGATACTTCAAAACCACCCGTTTTGCACAAAGAAGACTTGGTTTTTGAAAATGTAGAACTGAAAACGCGAAGTTACAAGTAAGAAACCATCATCATTTTTTAGACAATTTTAAATCAACATAAAATGAAATTAAAATTAAAGGTTTGGAGACAGAAAAACGCAAGCGATAAGGGGCATTTTGAAATGCATCATATCGAAGCGACAGAGCACATGAGTTTTTTGGAGATGATGGATGTGTTGAATGAGCAATTAATTAACGAAAAGAAAACGCCCGTAGCGTTTGAGCATGACTGTCGCGAAGGTATTTGCGGGTCGTGCAATATGGTGATTGATGGTCGCCCGCATGGTCCAATGCAAGGCACGACGACTTGTCAGTTGCACATGCGACATTTCAACGACGGTGACGAAATTGTGGTTGAACCTTGGCGTGCTTCTGCTTTTCCTGTTATCAAGGATTTGGTGGTTGACCGTTCTGCGTTTGACCGCATTATCCAAGCGGGTGGTTATGTTTCTGTGAATACAGGACAAGCGCAAGATGGTAACGCTATTCCAATCGAAAAAGACCAATCTTCTCACGCATTTGATGCAGCGACTTGTATCGGTTGTGGTGCTTGTGTAGCAGCGTGTCCAAATGCTTCGGCAATGTTGTTTACGTCTGCTAAAGTGGCGCACTTGGCGCAAATGCCGCAGGGTGAAGTTGAATCTACCAAACGGGTATTGAAGATGGTGAAGCAGATGGATGAAGAGGGTTTTGGTATGTGTAGTAATGTGACGGCTTGTGAGGCAGAATGTCCAAAAGAGATTTCAGTAGACAATATTGCGTTGATGAATCGAGAGTATTTGAAGGCGACGATTGGGTCGGAGAAGGAAGCGTAAGGTTATCTGAATTTTTTCATAAAAAAAGCCACATCTGCAATTGTAGATGTGGCTTTTTTATTTTCAAAAATACTGTGTGCATCAATTTTTTTTTAAGCATTCGTTCAGCTATTAATCAAAAAAAGAAAACAGTCCAACACAGAATTTTGCATGTTTTATTTCTAAAACAAGCTCTTAATCACATCTTCCTCGCTAATGCCTTCTGCCTCCGCTTTATAATTTCGAACGATACGGTGACGTAAAACATAGTTAGCAATCGCTTGAACATCTTCCATATCTGGCGAGTATTTTCCATGAATTGCAGCATGGCATTTCGCTCCCAAGACAAGGTATTGCGATGCCCGTGGTCCTGCTCCCCAAGAAATATAATCATTGACCATTTTGGTCGCCCGTTCGGTATTTGGACGAGTTTTAGTGGCTAAGGAAACCGCATATTCCAAAACATTATCTGCAATTGGAATTTTGCGAATCAACTGTTGAAATTCCATGATTTGAGCCCCGGAAAGAATGTTTTTCAACTCTATCTTTTTATTACCTGTTGTTCCTTTTACAACGGCAATTTCTTCTTCGTAAGATGGATAATCCAATGGAATGTTAAACATAAAACGGTCTAACTGCGCTTCAGGTAATGGATAAGTTCCTTCTTGCTCGATTGGGTTTTGTGTTGCCAAAACGAAGAATGGCGCGGGCAAAATATGTCGTACACCAGAGACGGTTACCGACCGTTCCTGCATGGCTTCCAGTAGGGCTGCCTGTGTTTTCGGAGGAGTCCGGTTAATCTCATCGGCAAGAACGATATTCGAGAAAATCGGTCCTTCGTTGAATTTAAATTTTCGGTCATCGCCTAAAATCTCAGACCCCATAATATCTGATGGCATCAAATCGGGCGTAAACTGAATCCGTTTAAAATCCAAATCCAATACTTGTGAAATGGTACTGACCAAAAGAGTTTTTGCCAAACCTGGTACTCCAACTAAGAGACTGTGGCCATTACTAAATAGAGATATAATCACCGTCTCGACTACTTTTTCTTGTCCGACAATGACTTTTCCGATTTCTTTTTTGAGGTCACGGTAGGATTGCGCTAATGCGTCTACTGCTTTGACATCAGAATTTTGCGTTGCGTTCGCCATTTTATTTCTGCGTTTTTGGAAAATTTTATCTTGAAGCATTTTTTAGAAAAAATCTAAAAAGCCACCTGATTTTAGTTGTTTTGCTGTGTATTGAAAATCATTCCAGAATAATTCGTAATGATTTCCATTCAATTTTAAAAACTGCTACACGGCATCTGAAACGCCGCAAATATACACATTGTTTTAAAGGTTTATAAATTTCAAGATTTGTGCCGAATAATTTAGCTGTTATCTTTTTGTTAAAAATAGAACTCTGAAAACAAAAAAAGCATTTACATTTAGCGATAAATTCGTAAAAAAGCTATATATTCGTCTTTAGAAATAGTGTTGTGATAAGGCACTATATTTTAAAAATGAAATAAAATTTAAGTGCTTGGACAGAAATAAGTTATACTTTTGACCGAGCAGATTTTTGTGA
>CAYUNA010000282.1:0-3258 GCA_964445895.1 uncultured Saprospiraceae bacterium
TAGCCAAAGAACAAATAATATGACATTTGATATAACTAAAATTTGCACGAACCTAAAGATGACGCGCGACGTCTTTTTGAGGGACAGTCTCAAAGTTTGCAATCTAAATTTACATTGACCAAATGAAATCATTTAGAACCAATTTTTCACTGAACCCGATAAAAATTATTTTTGAGAATAAGAATTATTTTTTGCAAGTTCTATAGCGATTATCTGTCGCCCGCATCACGGATTTTTTTCAAAGACAATCAGAAAATGCAAAAAAAATCATGCATTCTTACTGCAAACATTCAACTTCCTTTTTAACTTGCCTTCAAAAGAGAAAACCATGCAATTATTCCCTTCTAACACACCCGTTGCCACCTACGAAATCGTCCTCAATTTGTACGAAATAACTGCTGGTTTATTTTTGCCAACTGCTTATGTAGTGCGCCGCGATAAGGTAGGTGATTTGACGCATTTGAAGGCGCGAGCTTACGAAAATACAATTGAAAGTTATGGAATTGGTCACACACCATTTCGGAAAAAACTGTTGAATGGGGTAGCAAAATTACAAACTAAGGCGCTGGAAGTGAAATTTAGTCCGCCACGAAAACGACAGCAGCCATTCGCTAAGTTGCTGGAAGTCAAGGAAGTAAAAACGCAGATTGTTAAATATGTACAGCGAGAATTGGCGGTACTGCTAGAGTTGTGTGTAGCAAATAATTGTCCAATTGCCTGGGATGTAGAGCGCAAAACATTGGTGAAAGACTTGGTCGTTAAACCAGCCAAAACGTCTCTCGAACCCGTCTTAAATTTTCATCGAACAGATGCAGGGATGCGGTATTGGTTGCAATTTAGGGAGGAAGGCAAGGTTTGGGATATTCAGTCAAAAGAGGTGATTCCAATTACCAATACGCCGGCGTGGATTTTTGTAAATTACGAGTTGTTTTTAGTAGATGGGATTAATGGCAATATGGTAAAACCATTTCAAAAAAAGACGGAATTGAATGTGCCAGAGAGTGCGATTAAGACTTATTTTCAAAAATTTGTAGTCAAACAAGCGGCTAAATTGGACATTCAGGCAGAGGGTTTTGGCATCAAAAAACATAGAGACCTGCAAGGTTGTGAATTGGAAGTAACCATGGATTTTTTTTCAGGCAAATTTGGGTTGAATATTCATTTCAAATATGCACATTCGACCTTTGTTTGGAATGACCCGAAGCAACAGCAAACCTATGTTTCTTTTGATGGGGCAGGGGAGGAAGTGATGATTCATCAGACGACACGCGACCAAGTTGGAGAAACTGTTTTTTTAGAAAAATTGTCGGAAATTGGTTTTGAAAAAGGAAAAGGGAATCTTTGGCAATTGATTGATAATCAGGAAGATAAGCTTTATTTATTAGAATGGGTTAGCGCGAATCAAGCAGTTTTGAAAAAAGCAGGTTTTACGTTAATTGATACGAAAATTGAGGATAAAACGCTCGTTTATGCTCGCCCAAAAATGGAACAAAAAGTCGTTAAAGGCAACGACTGGTTTGATATTTTTATTGAAATTGTGGTTGGTGAATTTCGTATTCCTTTTCATAAATTAATTCCCTTTATTCGTGACGAAAACCGGTTTTATCCATTGCCCAACGGTGAGTTTTTTCTGATTCCACAAGAGTGGATGACGCGTTTTCGAAGCATCGCTCGATTTGGTAAAAAAGAAGGGGACGCACTGCGGTTAGCGAAAAGTCATTACGCCTTGTTGGAAGATTTTGAAGTGGAAGAAGATGGTGAAAAAACGGATTGGCGAACGCTTGATTTTACACCCTCAAAATTACTAAAAGCGACCTTACGACCGTATCAACTGGAAGGAGCAAAATGGTTGGTAGCGCATTATCAAAATAACCTCGGTGCTTGTCTTGCAGATGATATGGGATTGGGTAAAACGTTGCAAACGTTGACGGTTTTGCTACATGCAAAAGAGCAAAAAGGAATGGTAGAAGAAAAAACACAATCCTTTGATAGTCAGATGGATATGTTTTCAAAAGCCGATGATTTACCATTCTTAAAACCGCTAAATGCACTCATCGTCTTGCCTGCCTCGTTGGTTTTTAACTGGGAAAATGAGATTAAAAAATTTGCTCCGTCCCTCACCACTTATCGTCAAATTGGTACAAAACGCCATAAAGATACTCGTCTTTTGGTTCGTTACGACGTGATTTTGACGACTTATCAAACGGCGTTGAAAGATGCAGATTTACTACAACAGATAGAGTTCGAGTATATGGTATTAGATGAAAGTCACTACATAAAAAATAAGAACAGTAAGATTTTTAAGGCACTTCAAGAATTTAAAGCGAAACACAAAATTTCGTTGAGTGGTACGCCAATAGAAAATTCACTGAAAGATTTGTGGTCGCAGATGGATTTTATTAATTCTGGACATTTGGGAAGTGCTAATTTTTTTCAAAAAGAATTTATTACACCAATTGAAAAAGGGGAGAATGAGGATAAAAAAGAGCAACTGCGAGCCTTGGTTTCTCCATTTTTGATGCGGCGAACGAAAGAGGAAGTGGCAAAGGATTTACCGGAGTTGGATGTACAGATTTTTTATTCAGAAATGACGCCCGACCAGCGAAAAATTTATGAAAAAGAGAAATCCAAAGCGCGGAATTTATTATTGCAAAATTTTAAAAGTGGGAGCTTCGAATATGCGTCGATTGTGTTACAAACGCTTTTGAAATTACGACAAATTGTCAACCATCCTAAACTGGTTTTTCCAGATTATGAGAAAAGCAGCGGTAAGTTTCAGGACATTCTCGAACAATGGAGCATTATTCAAAAATCTGGTCATAAAACCTTGGTTTTCAGTAGTTTTGTTAAGCATTTAGAATTGATAAAAGGGCACTTTGCAAAAGAAAATAACGCATTTTCATGGCTAACCGGTGCGGTTTCGCAAAAACAACGAGCAGTGGAAGTGGCTAATTTTCAAGAAAAAAAGGAAGTGAGTTCATTCCTTATTTCTACTAAAGCGGGCGGAACAGGATTGAATTTAACTGCTGCTGATTATGTCTTTTTACTTGATCCCTGGTGGAATCCTCAAGCGGAAAAACAAGCTATTGCACGAGCGCATAGAATCGGTCAAACAAAGAAAGTTTTTGCTCGAAAATTCATTACTAAAGATAGTATTGAAGAGAAAATTTTGGCTTTGCAAGAACGGAAAGCAGCGTTGGCGGAAGATATTTTGATGGGAGCAGGAAAGCAGGTTTTTTCTAAAAGTGATTTGGAATT
>CAYUNA010000282.1:3358-6165 GCA_964445895.1 uncultured Saprospiraceae bacterium
CTCGGCGGCTAAAGCCGCCTCGATTTTGGGGTTTTAGGGGTGAGATTGATTGAGTTTTCCATCGGAATACTCAATCAATCTCGCCCCTAACCTGCCCCTCGAAAAATGGCTTTATCCATTTTTCAAAGAACCTTAATTTTTTTGATTCGTGGCATCAGTTAATTGAACGATTTCACTTGCTTTAAAAACATCAGACCAATTTTTTAGGAAACCGTCCTTCAATTTATTCGTTTTCATGGCAATAAAGTTGACATATAATGCCTCATTTCCTTGTCTGATATACCATAATTGTGATTCAGGATTTTGGTTTTCATCTGAAATAGGATTTTCTATTTTGAAGATAATCCACGGAAACTGATCGGCTTCGTTTTTATCTAAAACCCTCAATTTTGCATTCGGTGAATTCACTTTTGTCTGGTCAAACATCATCTTTTTTGCCTCTTCCATCGGTACATTTAATGCGCCTTTGATAGACAGCATTTGCCCAAGCATTGTCCAATCTTCTGCATTCTCTTTGCCAGGAATTACTTCAATCATGTGAATATTACCATCCTCTTGATTAGATAAAAGTTTCCATTCGTACTTTTCAGGCCAAACTATTTTTAAAGTTTCTTGGCTAAAAGCTACATTTGATAAGGTTAGAAAAAGGATAACTGTTAATAGGTTTTTCATATTTTTATTTTTAAATTGACTTGATAAATATTTTAAATTAATGCCCGCTATTAAAGTCGTAGGATACAGAAGATTGAAGTATCATTATTTCTTTCTCGGCTCCCATTTCACTTCCTCAACCCCCAAATCCATACCAATCTTTCGGCTCAAAACGAATAGATAATCGCTCAATCGATTCAAAAATTTAACTAAAATAGGTTCAACCGACTCACTTTGATCCAGCTCAATTACTCGACGTTCTGCTCGCCGACACACGCATCTCGCAACATGACAATGCGATACTGCTACATGCCCGCCAGGTAAAATAAAATGCTTTAAATCAGGCAATTCCTCGTTCAAACGGTCGATTTCTTGTTCTAATAGTTCAATATCAGACTCCAAAATATCTGGTGTCGCCATATTTTTTTCGGGGTCACTCGCTAGATTTGCCCCAATATTAAACAGGCGGTCTTGCACTTCTTTTAAAATAAATCGAGTCTGTTTTTCTTGTACTGAATCTCGTACAACGCCGATAAAAGAGTTCAGCTCATCGACTGTGCCATAAGCTTCAATACGGATGTGATTTTTAGGTAGACGCTTGCCACCAAAAAGCCCAGTTTCTCCTTTGTCGCCAGTTTTGGTGTATATTTTAAAAGCCATGATTTAGTTGATTTAGTTGATTTGTAAATTGGTAGATTTTGGAAAAATAAAACTCTCTTGAAGTTTATTCCAAGAGAGTTTCATTTTAAACGATATATCGAAAATAAAGTTTTAGCGTTATTTTCGTGTATCGTTAAAGGATTTTCTAGAAATACCTAAATTTAATGGGATGTGTTCAATAGCACTTCTCTGTCCGTCCGCACCACGAGAGAAATTCTCCCTCTAAAAAAAGAAAATTAGTGGTGCGGACAGACAAAAAATAGATAATGAACGGTATCTTGAGTTCTCCTAGTCCTCATCTGGTGATTTTTATTTTGTCAGGTCAAGTAATCATTTCTAAATCACTAACTCTGCGCTGGATTCAGTACACTCACCACATTCTCATTCTGCTCATCCGATTCAATCAAACCATCTCGCAACCGAACGATTCGATGAGTATGTTCTGCAATATCTGGTTCGTGGGTCACTATAATAATAGTGTTGCCCATATTGTGCAATTCTTCAAAAATACCCATGATTTCATAGGAGGTTTTGGTATCCAAATTACCTGTAGGCTCATCTGCTAGAATAATAGACGGTCCGTTCACCAGTGCGCGTGCAATAGCGACCCGCTGGCGTTGTCCACCCGATAATTCATTGGGTCTGTGATCAACTCGCTCGCCCAATCCTACTGAAGTCAGTACCTCTTGTGCTCTATCCAGACGGTCACTTTTGCTCATGCCCGCATAGACGAGGGGGAGCGCGACATTATCCAAAGACGAAAGCCTGGGAAGGAGATTAAAGGTCTGAAAAACGAAGCCAATTTCTTTGTTTCGCACCTCTGCCAGCTCACCATCATCCATTGTACTGACATTCGTGCCGTTAAGCAAATAATCGCCAGCTGTGGGAGTATCGAGGCAGCCCAAAAGATTCATTAATGTCGATTTTCCTGACCCGGATGGGCCCATCAAAGAGACATATTCATTTTTATGGATGTCCAGTGAAACATCTTGCAAGGCATTCACTACCGTGCTACCCATGATGTAGGTTTTCTTCAAATTTTTGACAGAGAGAATTGGATTCACAAGCTTATTGTTTAATAGTTAGTGGTTAGTAATGAATGAAATGCGGTGCATTAATCACTAAACATCAATGAATGACTTTTGGAACTTTGAAATATGTACCGTCAGCATTCGGCGCATTTTTAAACGCGTCTTCTGCGGAAACCTGATGGTCAACTTTGTCAGCTCTCAATACATTCACTTCATCATTAATGTACACCAAAGGTTCTACACCAGTTGTATCAAGTTCTTCTAACTTTTCCACCATTTTCAAAATTTCGGAGAGGTCGCCTGTCAGTTTTGTTCTTTCCGCTGCTGACAATTTGAGACGCGCCAACTCTTCCAAACGTGAAATTAAGGATGTATCTATTTTCATAATAAAAAATCGGATGATTAGTAACAAAAATCGGGTGAATGATGGTTTTTTTTAGGTTAAGTCCACTGTAAAGTAAGTTT
>CAYUNA010000283.1:0-6150 GCA_964445895.1 uncultured Saprospiraceae bacterium
AATAATCTACCACAGCTCCACAGATATCCGCGTCAGAATCCTGAACAATGTCTGCGGGGCAGGTAATGGTAGGAACAACGTCCTCTATTGTGACCATTGCATCACAAGTTGTAGTCAATCCACCGCTCATAACTGTCAAAGTCACTGTGTTAATACCGATATTTGAGCAATCAAAACTCGTTGGATTCGCAGAAAGGGTTACGGCTGCACCGCCACAACCTGCACTACCATTATCAATTTGTCCAGCGGTAATCGTTGCCATGCCTGCTGCATCTAATCCGACAGTAATGTCTTGACAAACTGCTGCTGGAGCTGCGTTTCCTGTAACGGTAACCGTTGCGTCACAAGTAGCAGAGTCTCCACCTCCCATAACCGTTAAGGTCACCGTATTAGCACCAACGTTGGCACAAGTAAAAGCACTTGGACTAACAGAGAGCGTTACTACCTCACAATTGTCTGAACTGCCATTATCAACTTGTGCGGCAGTGATACTTGCTGTTCCTGCTGCTGAAATTGGTACAGTTATATCCTGACAGATTGCTGTTATTGGCATATTGTCTTGAATGATTACATTGGCATTACAAGTTGAACTTAGTCCACCACTTGTGACCGTCAATTCAACAACGTTTAAACCAATATTTGCACATGTAAAAGTAGAAGGATTAACAGAAAGCGTAATAGGTCCACAATTATCAGAACTACCACCATCAACCGATCCAGCAGTAATTGTAGCATTGCCTGCTCCGTCTAAAAAAGCTGCCCCCAAATTACAAACAGCCATTGGAGGCTCATTATCCGTTACTGTTACTGTTTGAGTACAAGTAAGTTGGCTACCATCATTCGGGTCTTCAAAAACGCGAGTCACCGTCGTCGTGTTAACAGGGAAAAGAGCTGGTTCATTGGAAGAAATCAGTGTTAGGGTACAATTCGAAACGGGTTCGCCAAGCGATACCGTCGCACCACAAACCCCAGGGTCGGTATTGACAGAAAATGATGTAGTGGTCGGACAAGAGTTCACACATGGACAGGCATCTGCGACACCGTCATTGTTGCTATCTGGCGAACTCGTAATCGTAACTGTACGAACAGCGGATGCGAGCAAAGCATCAGTTACCGTTACAGTGTAAGTTCCGTTTACTAGACCCGAAGCGGTCTGCGTCGTTTGACCATCACTCCAAAGAAATGTAAAAGGCCCAACACCACAAGAAACATTTGCGGTTGCTGTACCTTGTCCAGTCGTTGGAACCGTTCCGGTGGTGGTACAACCACCTGTATTTGTGGTAATTTCAGTAGTTAAAACTTCTGCACCTATAAAACTATTCAAGCACACCGTTTGAACATTACTAAAAGTAGCCGTCGCGCCTGTGAAACCCCAAAAAACATTAGGATTACCTCCAAAAATAGTGTTTACAATATCTTCTGTAACCGTTACTTTTGGTGTAACAGGATCATCAAAAAACACCTGCAAAGTATTGGTAGTAGCATTCCAGGTGATTTGAATGGAATGGTCTAAACCATCTTCAATAGGAGGCAAAGTAAAAACCCCCGTTCCAGAAATTAAATTACCTGTTTGGTGATCAGTATCTCCATTGCGTTGCACACCGATGTGATCTTCACCTGGATCATTTCTTTCTGCATTTTGGAAATCATCAAACTCTACTGCGAGGGAAGGACTGATGGTTTCATAACCAATGCCTCCACCAGTACCACCTAATGCACTGGCATTGGGCTGTAATAAAAAAGCCATCCCATCCGCTCCTACATTTGTTCCTCCACCTGGATTTGCAACACTATTAGTACCAAAATTCATATCAAAATCGAAGGCGAAATTTTGATCTAAATCAATATTGCAAAAGCTAATAGCAGAACCCGATTGACCGATTGGTGCAATGTCGTCCGTAATTTGAAAACAGTTGACACCTAAGCCGGGTGCATCAATAGCACTACCCGAAGTGTTGAATCCTCCAGATTGCGCAGATAATTGAAAGGAGCAAAAGATGCTCAATAAACAATAACAACATAGCTGAGAAAGTCTTCTCAGTTGGTGTTTAAAAGGTGTTTGAATACATAGTTCTTGTTTTTTCATTTTAAAATTTTTTAAGTAATTGATAAAGAAAGTGGTTCCTGCAGAGACAGGATTAGCTGACACACAACTGCTGTGGGCAGATATTTTTTTGACGTAAATGATGTTTGATGTAGAGTGAGTTAAGAACGACAACTACTTTAGTATTCCAATATGGAGGTTGCACTCCAATAATTCTTATTTTAAACAGGTTAGATATTTTGTAAACAATACTAAATCAATCAGCATTTTTTTTAAATACTATAATTGAATTTGAGAACAAGTTTAGAAAGAAGAAATGAAAAAAAAAGGGATATTTTCCGAGTGATGGGTTCTGCTGTCCGAATCTTTGACTTTATTGTCCGAATGAAATCAGAACAAATTAAAGCATAACAATAAAAATACTGCTTATTAATACTGATTTTAGCAACAAAAAGGCAATTTATCAGCAATTTTGCCCCGCTTTTTCTTACCTTTGTTAGGTCAGAAAAAGAATAAGGAACATTCAAATATATTTAGAGAAAACTACCCCTTATATTGATATGCATTTCTCTATCAATAACTCAAAAAAATGAATAACAATCCTAATGAGACTTCTTCAGAATTTCTCTCCCCTTTTAATATTTTAATTGTAGAAGATGATATGCTTGTCGGCACACATATTAGTATGCTATTGACTCAGGCAGGATACGAAGTTATGGGTATTTTGACCCAAGGAGAAATGGTTCTGGAACAGCTCAAAACAGTACGTCCAGATTTGATTCTAATGGATGTTAAATTAAAAGGCGAATTGGATGGTATTGATACTGCCAAGCAAGTTTACCAAACCTTTCAAACTCCTGTAATTTTTCTCACCGCCAATACCGACAAAGCCACTTTTGAAAGAGCAAAAAAAGCGTATCCTATAGCATTTATAGCGAAACCGTTTAAAGCACTTGACCTGACGAGAGCAATTGAATTAGCTGCAAGTCGAATGCTTGAAGCGCCATCTGTTATAACGAAAGATGATAAAAACTTACCTACTGAAAATGTCTTGCTAACTGATCGAATATTTGTAAGAGATAAAGACAGAATGGTCAAATTAAAATTCGAAGACATTCATTATGTTAAAGCTGAACGCAACTATTGTCAAATTTTTACGGAAGGAAAAAACTACCTGCTAAGTGTGCCTTTGAAAACTTTTGAAAAAAGATTAACTTCTGTGTTTTTTGAAAGAGTGCATCGGTCGTTTGTTGTCAATTTAAAACAAATAGATGAAATAGACGAAACCCATGTCTATTGCAGAAAACAAGCCATTCCAATTAGTAAATCACATAAAGAATTAATCAATCAGCGATTGGGCTTAAGTTAATGCTTCATTTAAGTGCCGCGTAGTAATTATTTCAACATTCGGTCATTCAAAAAGGCGCTTCGGTCACTGATACAATAGATTGGGGCATTTTTGAATAAAAGAAAAGAAATCTATGATAGTTTTGTAAGCATAAACACTAACAAACATGAGAAATTTTATTATCCTTCTTTGTCTTTCCTTCGCAACCGCAGTCTATAGTCAAACAAATCAGGCTGAATTTGACTCGTTGCGGCAAATCATAGCACAGTCCAAACAAGACACCAATAAAGTCAATAGTCTATTAGAATTGTCAAGACGAATAAGCCAAAAAGATTTTGTGGAATCAAAAGATTTAGCCGATGAAGCCATTGCATTGTCAGAATCTTTAAAATGGGCAAAAGGAGTTGCTTTGGGGTATAAACACCGGGGATTTGTGTATTCCAATAATACCAAATATGATGAAGCAATGACTGCTTTTCAAACAAGCAAGACGAAATATGAAGCCATAAATGACAAAAAAGGAATAGCCTCTTTATTGAACGAAATAGGCGCTATTCATTTTTATCAAAACAACCTTGAACAATCCCTTGAGCATTTCAGCCAGGCAGCTGATTTGGAATTTGAATTGGGCAACTTAGAAAGAAGTTGTGGTTCATTGCTGAACATTGCAAATATTCATAAGGCAACAAGTAATTTGCCTCTGTCCTTAGAATTTTTTGAGCGGGCATTAGACCTCCAAACCTCGCTGAAATCTACCGAAATGGAGACGACAATTATGGTCAATATTGGGGCATTATACAGTAGTTTGAATGATAAAAATAAAGCGATTCAGATACTTGAACGAGCATTGAAAACCGCCAAATCATCTGGACTTTTAGACTTAGAAGGAAATATTTATGCGAACTTGTCCAGTAGTTATTCAAAACTACCAAACACAGAAAAAGCGCTGGATTATGCCAACAAGGCATTAGCAATATTCCAGGAACTCAATTACCATAGAGGTATGCCCATTGTTCTTTCGCTTATCGGCACCATTCAGCATGAAAAGAAAGAATATTCAAAGGCATTGGCAAATTATGAAGAGGCGCGTGTTCTATTGATAGAACACGGTAATAAAAAAGATTTGGGTGAGTTAATCACGAATTTAAGCTCTCTTTTATACGACATGGGTGATTATCAAAATGCACTCTCTAATGCAAAAGAAGGGCTTAAATTAAGTCAGGAAACCCAAAATTTAATTTGCGAACAAAGCGCCTTGTTTTCGCTACAAAAATGTTATGCCAAATTGGGTAATACTGACGCCGCTTATCAAAACCTGCGCTTCTTTGTTGATGTAAAAGATAGTTTATTCAATGAAGAAAAAATCAGAGAAATTAGCCAGATAGAGATGCAATATGCCATCAATCGAGAAAAATTAGCCGATAGCCTGGTCTTTAATCAGAAGGAAATCGTTTTAGAAAGTCAAGTGCAACAAGCCAAACAAGATAAAATGTTTTCATTTGGAATCGCAGGATTATTAGCCCTCCTGGCAATTATTTTATATCGAAATAATCAACGAAAACGACAAACCAATGAACTCTTATCTCAACAAAAAGCAGAGATTGAAACCAAGAGCAAACAAAATGAAGTGCTTCTAAAAGAGATTCATCACCGTGTAAAAAACAACTTACAGACCATTTCAAGTTTATTGTTTTTGCAATCTGCACATATTCAGGATATTGACATCAAAAAAGCCGTAGCCGCCGGGCAGCATCGGGTAGAATCTATTGCACTCATTCATCAAAAATTGTATCAACGAGAAAATCTGGCAGCTATTGAGATGAAAGATTACCTCACCAATTTAGGGCAAACCCTGATTGATACTTTTGCAAAAAATCCAGAAAAAATCAACTTAAATGTTGAAATGGAGGAATTGGAAATGGACGTCGATACTGCCGTTCCTCTGGGCTTGATTGCCAATGAATTGATTAACAATACTTTAAAATATGCTTTCCCTGAAGACCAGTCTGGTGAAATTACCATCAAAATGAAAGAGAGTGCCGATGAAAAAGTAGAGCTATTTATCGCTGATAATGGTGTTGGCGTATCAAATGCAAAAAGCGGAACTGCATTTGGAAAGCAATTGATTGGCTTGTTGGCAGCTCAATTGAATGGGAAAGTAGAATCGGGAAATCAAAATGGATATTGGACTCGGTTTAGTATGTAAAAAAAAGTGCTTTGATAAATTCTGTGAAATAGAATTTAGAAAACAGGAGTTGTATCAAAAGGTCTTCTCGCCAAACGTACCCCGAAATATTTTTTTTTAGACGAAGCAAAAGCCTTATTTTTTTTATAAAAAAATAAGGCTTTTGCTTCGTCTTTAGCATTAATTTGTCTCTTAACCCGAAAAGATACGGTCCTGAAGCGGTATTCTTAAGAGACAAAAAAACTACCGCACCAAAGTTACATCTCCTTCAAAAAACTCAACTTGCCCATCAATGAATTCAACTTCTGCAAACCAGACAAAAACGGCTGGATTCATCGGTTGACCACGATGCGTTCCATCCCAACCATCTGTAGGAATATTTGGTAAAAAATCATTATTTTGATAGACGATTTCTCCCCAACGATTGAACACAACAAAGGTATTGATGTTTCTCGCAACACCTTCTTTGGCTTGTAGATAAAACCATTCATTTTCTCCGTCATTATTTGGTGAAAAGACGTTGGGCGCGTACACTTCTTTTTGAGCATTTACAAAAACATTGAGCACATCACT
>CAYUNA010000284.1:0-6107 GCA_964445895.1 uncultured Saprospiraceae bacterium
CCCCACCCGCGTTGCCGCAGGCAACGCGCATTGCTTTTATTGGAGGTCGAAAATTTGCAATTTTCTCCCTCCTTAAAAACCAAAGAAACTTTTGTTACACGGTAATAAGTGCTTGGACAGAAATTACCTTGATTAAAAATCAGATAGAATTTTGTGCATTTGCTATCTTTTGTCCGCACGCACCACCTGTTTATTTTTTATAGACGGAGCAAAAGGTTAAAGAACAAAATTGTGATTGAAAAATCATCAAAATAATGACTACCAAGTCGAGATGTGTGCATAACGTAGGTATATAGCGTTGTCCACGACAACAAAACGAAAAAACGAAAAAAATGAACGGATTAGAAACTTTAGACTGGATTGTCTTGGGTGGCTATTTTGCTATCCTATTTGCGGTAGCCATCTGGGTAATTCTTCAGAAAAACAAAAACACGGAAGACTACTTTTTAGCCGGTAGAAATGTAGGATGGTTTGTGATTGGAGCATCTATCTTTGCTTCAAATATTGGTTCCGAACACGTTGTGGGTTTGGCAGGTGCAGGCGCAGAATCAGGGATGCCGATGGCACATTATGAATTGCACGCCTGGATTGTTTTATTGTTAGGTTGGTTGTTTTTACCATTCTACATGCGAAGTGGCGCTTTCACGATGCCCGAATTTTTAGAAAAAAGATTTGATGCCAAATCAAGGTGGTTTCTATCCATCTTTTCGATTATTGGTTATGTTTTAACGAAAGTTTCCGTGACCATTTATGCTGGAGGAATCGTCGTTTCTGCATTGGTCGGACTAACTTTTATGCAAGGGGCAATTCTGACGGTGGTGATTACAGGATTGTACACGGTATTGGGTGGAATGAGGGCTGTTGTTTACACCGAAGCCTTACAAACCGTTATTTTAATCCTGGGTTCGTTGTTTTTAACTTACCAAGGATTTGAAGCCATTGGAAGTTGGGACGAATTAAAAGTGTTGGCAGGTTCGGAACATTTCAATATGTGGCGACCGGCTTCTGACCCAGAGTATCCCTGGACGGGAATGGTGTTTGGTGGCGCAATTGTAGGGATTTGGTATTGGTGTACGGACCAGTACATTGTGCAAAGAACCTTAGCTGCACAAAACATCGAAATTGGCAGACGAGGCGCAATTTTCGGTGCATATCTTAAAATCTTACCCGTTTTTATCTTTTTGATTCCTGGAATTATCGCGTTTGCGCTGAAAGAAAAAGGCGTTTTGACTTACGAAAGAGCAGACCAGGTTTTTCCCGTTTTAGTACAAACTTTATTGCCCGCTGGTTTTAGAGGATTGGTTGCGGGTGGCTTGATGGCTGCGCTGATGAGTTCGTTGGCTTCGGTATTCAATTCCAGTTCGACCTTGTTTACGATGGATATTTTTAAGAAAATCTATCCAGACAGCTCTGAAAAAAAATTGGTTAGAATCGGTCAAGTCGCCACCGCAATAGTCGTTGTTTTGGGCATGGCTTGGATTCCCATTATGGAAAAAATCGGCGGTGGAACACTTTATCGCTATTTACAAAGCGTCCAATCTTACATTGCACCTCCAATTACAACGGTGTTTTTATTAGGAATTTTGTGGAAACGAATTAACGCAAAAGGGGCAATTTCGACCTTGTTTTTTGGATTGCTCATGGCTGTTATCCGCATCATCGCGGAGCTAACTTACCTTGATAATAATGGAAAATTAATCGAAGGTGCATCTGGAATGTTAGCAACTTATGCCGACATTAATTTTGCGCACATGTCCATTTTCATGTTTATTGCCTGTGTGTTTGTCTGTATCGGCGTGAGTTTGGCGACTGCACCACCTGCTGAATCTAAAATTAGGGGTTTAACTTTCGGAACGCTTACTTCAGAACAAAAAGCTACTGCTAAAAACAGTTATGCCGTTTTAGACATTGTGGCTTCGTTACTTTTGGTCGCTGTTATTGTCGGCATCTTGTTTTACTTTCAGGGATAACTACATTATAAATTAATTTTCTTGTAAAAAGTCTCTTTGCGTTTAAAACAAGAGGAGTTTGAAGATGAAAATGATTTTGCAAAAATCGTTTTTCATCCTCAAACTCCTAACCGTTTTGCCGCAGGAGAAGCGTACTGTTTTCTCGAAACTTTTGCTACGCGGATTTACGAACCCCTTTCTAATAATATTTCTTAAAAATTAAATCAATGCATCATTTCAAGTTTTATAAAAATAGACTATTCACATTTTTAATGATTTTGACAGGCATCAGTATGAATGCTCAGACAAAAGATTTACCTTTTCAAAACCCTAAATTAAGCATAGAAGAGAGAGTCGAAGATTTGATTGGTCGTTTGACATTAGAAGAAAAAGTGGGACAGCTACTATACAATTCGCCTGCTGTTGACCGCATCGGTCTTCCTGAATACAACTGGTGGAATGAATGTTTGCACGGGGTAGCCAGAAATGGCCGGGCAACCATTTTTCCGCAAGCGATTGGGATGGCCGCAACGTGGGATACGGATTTGATGCAGAGAATTGGCGATGCCATTTCTACAGAAGCGCGAGCGAAGTACAATGTTTCTATAAAAAATGGTTATCGCGGCAGATATCAGGGCTTGACATTCTGGACACCCAATATCAATATTTTTAGAGACCCTCGCTGGGGGCGCGGACAAGAGACCTACGGTGAAGACCCATTTTTGACTTCCCGAATTGGCGTTTCTTTCGTTAAAGGTTTGCAGGGCAACCATCCAAAATATTTAAAATCAGCGGGGATGGCCAAACACTTTGCAGTGCACAATGGACCTGAAGGTTCTCGCCATGAATTTGATGCAAAAGTGGGCATGAAAGATTTGTGGGAAACCTATTTGCCTGCTTTTGAGGCATTGGTGACGGAAGCAAAAGTAGAAGGAGTCATGGGCGCATACAATCGAACGAATGGTGTTCCCTGTTGTGCGCATCCTTATTTGATGCAAGATGTTTTGCGGAAGCAGTGGAAATTTGAAGGCTACTTCGTTTCAGATTGTTGGGCAATTGTCGATTTTTATGAAGGACATAAAATAGTGGAAACGCCTGCTCAAGCTGCGGCTTTGGGTTTAAATACAGGGTGTAATTTGAATTGTGGAGACACTTATCCCAAATTGGTCAAAGCAATCGAAGAGGGCTTGACCACAGAAAAAGCGGTAGATGATAATTTGAGAGAATTGTTGCCGACACGCTTCAAGTTGGGGCTGTTTGACCCTTTTGGAAGCGTTCCTTTTGACAATATAAAAACGTCAGAAATTGGCAAGCCAGAGCATATTGCCTTAACGAAAGAAGCGGCCACTAAATCCATTGTTTTATTAAAAAATGAGGACAATTTACTGCCCATAAAACAAGATATTGAAAGTGTTTTTATTTGTGGTCCGATGGCGACTCATGCACAGGCTTTGCTGGCTAATTATTATGGTGTCAGCGGAAATTTAGTGACCTTTTTGGAGGGAATTACGGCGAAAGCAAGCCCGCAAACTGCGGTCAGATATAGCCAGGGTGCTTTGCTGGATATGCCCAATCGAAACCCAATCGACTGGTTTTCTGACAATGGAAAAGAAACGGAAGTGACCATCGCTTGTGTTGGTATTTCTCAATTGATTGAAGGAGAAGAGGGCGAATCCATTGCTTCTGCGCATAAAGGCGACCGGGTTGATTTAAAGCTGCCACAAAATCAAATCGACTTTCTTAAAAAAATGCGCACGACGGCAAAAAAATTGGTGGTTGTAGTAACTGGAGGCAGTGCCGTCAATCTGGAAGAAATTTATGAAATCGCAGATGCCATTTTATTTGTGTGGTATCCTGGAGAACAAGGTGGCGCAGCTGTTGCTGATGTGATTTTTGGCGAGGTATCTCCTTCGGGGAAATTGCCCGTTACTTTTCCAAAATCGGTTGCAGATTTACCCGACTTTAATGATTATTCGATGAAAGGTCGAACGTATCGCTATGCTGAAAAAGAGCCGATGTTTCCATTTGGCTTTGGTTTGAGTTACACTAAATTTGACTATTCAAAGCTAACATTGAGTAGCCCAAAAATCAAAAACGGTAAAGGGCTTAAAGCAACTGTTACCATCACCAACACCGGCAAAATGGAAGCAGAGGAAGTCGTTCAATTGTATATCAAAGACGTTGAAGCAACGGTTGATTTGCCGAAAATGGCTTTGAAAGGCTTTAAAAGAATTAAGCTGAAAGCAGGAGAATCGCAGCAAATCACTTTTGCAATAACACCTAAAATGTTGGAAATGATAGATGAAGATGGTGTGGCAAAAATTGAAAATGGCGATTTCAAAGTTTTCATCGGAGGGGCTGCACCAATCAAAAGAAGTACTGATTTGGGAGCGAGTTTGTTTGTTGAGGGTGATTTTAGTGTTAAGTAATTGCTATTTCACCATTCTTAAATTCGATACTCCGTAAGTGCCTCGTAGTAATAAATAGACTTAACAAGTCAGTAACGCTGCAAAAATCAATACTTGATAGTTGACAGAACTATTCTTTCAGCGTTAGGGAAGTTGGTAAAAAACAACTTATAACAATCCTTAATTTTAAACTAAAAACAATGTCAAATACTAATAAAAAGGTCGTTTTAGGAAAAAAAGAGTACTTTAAGAACATTCCTAAAATTGAATTTGAAGGTAGAAAATCTAACAATCCTTTGGCTTTCAAATGGTACGATGAAAATAAAATCGTAGCAGGTAAAACGATGAAAGAACATTTTCGTTTTGCCATAGCCTACTGGCATAGCTTCTGTGGCACAGGTGGTGACCCATTTGGTGCTGGTACGAAAAACTTCCCGTGGTCAACAGCAAATGAACCTTATCAGGCTGCTCAGGAAAAAATGGATGCTGCCTTTGAGTTCATTACTAAAATCGGAGCGCCATACTACTGTTTTCATGATTTTGATTTGATTGATGAAGGACACAATTTGGCGGAGTCTCGCAAACGGTTAGATTTTATTACTGATTATGCTTTAGAAAAGCAAAAAGCATCGGGCGTAAAATTGCTATGGGGAACGGCCAACCTATTTTCCAATCCTCGCTATATGAATGGCGCGAGTACAAACCCTGACTTTAACGTTGTGGCCTATGCAAGTGCCCAGCTTAAAAATGCACTGGATGCTACGATTAAGTTAGGCGGTGAGAATTACGTTTTCTGGGGCGGACGAGAAGGCTATATGAGCTTATTGAATACCGATATGAAACGAGAATTAGCACACTTCGCTCGCTTTCTACATAACGCTAAAGATTATGCCCGGCAGCAAGGTTTCAAGGGAATGTTTTTTATTGAACCTAAGCCTGCTGAGCCAAGCAAACACCAGTATGACTTCGATGCTGCCACTGTAATTGGTTTTTTAAATGAACACGGATTATCCGATGATTTCAAATTAAACATAGAAGTTAATCACGCTACTTTGGCGGGACATACGTTTCAACATGAATTGCAAGTCGCTGTGGACAATAATATGCTTGGAAGTATTGATGCCAATCGAGGAGATTATCAGAATGGTTGGGATACCGACCAATTTCCAAACAATATTCCAGAGTTGGTTGAGGCATTATTGGTTATGTTGCCAGCAAACGGATTTTTGGGCGGAGGAGTAAATTTTGATGCCAAAACCCGACGCAATTCTACCGATTTAGCAGACCTTTTCTATGCTCATATTGGTGGAATGGATGCTTTTGCGAGGGCATTATTGATTGCAAACGATATTATGGAACATTCAGATTACCTTCATTTGCGAAAAGCACGGTACAGTTCGTTCGATACAGGCAATGGCAAAGCATTTGAAGATGGTAAGTTATCTTTGAAAGATTTGGCTAACATTGCTCAACAACAAGGAGAACCAATATCGAAAAGTGGACAACAAGAGTTATTTGAAAATATAATTAATCAATATTTATAGAAATGTTAGCTTTGGTTTGTCCGAATTGAACAACGTCTGGCAATTTGTTATAAAATTTGGGGAAGCGAGAGAAGTGCTATGTTTTCTCACTTCCCCAAAAAAGTCCTGTGCATTGCGGGTGTAAGTTTTAAGTGACAGTTAAGTGCCTCATAGTAAAAGGGCTTTCTCATAAAAACTAAAAGGCGCATAGCGACTAAACTATTGGT
>CAYUNA010000285.1:0-6104 GCA_964445895.1 uncultured Saprospiraceae bacterium
CGTAACTCCTACCTTCAGAAGTCACGCCCATTTTCACAACCAGCAACCAAATCGCCAGCAATAAAAAGAAAATCATTGCTCCTTCAAAATGTAAGTTTCCACAGATTTCAAGGATAATTAATGGGTTTAAGGCATAGATTAAAACGTTTTTCAAAGGCAACTGAAATTTTCGCAACAACTTGATAATTAATACGATAGTTCCAATTTCAAATAAAAACAAAAACAGTTTCATCACCAAAGCACTGCCCCAGATACTATTTGGAAATAACCAGACCGCCGTCGCAAAAGTCAACTGTGCAACGGGTGGATAAATGGTAAAGTATTCGGGAGAATTCAGTTTGGAAAACAGTTCAGAAGTAATGCCTTCTACGGCAATTTTATTCTCAATATAATACGTTGGTAAATGGTCAAATGGATTGAAACCGTTGATTAATAATCGCCCGTCCCAAATAAATCGGTAGAGGTCGTCGGACAAATTTGGGTAAGAAAAGAGTAAAATGAAACGAAGAAAAATGCCCGTTGCAATAAAAAAATAAATTGCGTTTTTCGTTTCTATTTTTTTTAAAACCAGCCCATAAATCACAAAAAACAGGAAGTAACCACCGATAATTTTATAAAAATCAGCTTGTTCGACAAAATAGCCTAAATAGGCAGTTAGCGCTATTAATATTAAAGCTAAAAGGCTATTTTTCAAATCAAATTTCACGATTTTATTTTTGTTCTTAACTGTGACGTAATTCCGCGCATCCTTAGGAACGCGAACGTTACGATTTATTTCTATAAGCTGGTGATTCCAGATTTCTCTACTTCGGTCGAAATGACAAAAGAACTATGCCTTTAAATGCCGCACCGTATAATAGAAAATAGTTCCATATCCGAACGCCAATAACGTATGAAATGCCACAAAAATCGTATTGTCTTGCACCAAACCAATCGCTACTGCCGCAATAAAATATACTGCCAAAACACCTTCAAAAATCGCTGTCCAGGACAACTTCGAAGCACGGTAATTTTGCTTTCTAAAACTATCCGTCAATCCTTTAATCGCAAATTTCGGTGTCCGTACAAACGGTGACTTTTTCCCTCTAAAACCTTCAAAAACGGCAACAGTATTGTGCAAGGATAATCCCATCGACAACGCTAAAAACAACGGAAACAAAAAGATAAACTTCAATACTTTTTTACCCCAGGATTCTTCTGCAATTTCGGCTTGCACATTCGCTGTGTAGTAGATGGCCAAAATCGCAACAGTACTGATTAAGAAAATGCCCAAAAAATTCGTTCCAAAGCCCAACTCTCCAATAATAAACAGCAACGGCACACTAAAAACACCCACCATAAATATGAAAATAAAGACAGAACTACCCAATAAATGCGCAGTTGTATGCAGTTTTTGACCAAACCGAAGATTAGAATTCCAGACGGTCGGCAGCATTTTTTTAGCCGTTTCTGCCCCACCCTTCATCCAGCGAAATTGTTGAGATTTCAAGCCATTCATTTCAGCAGGCAACTCGGCAGGAGAACCAAATTTTTCTAAATAAATAATCTCCCACCCCTTCAATTGTGCCCGAATACTCAAGTCCAAATCTTCTGTCAAAGTATCTGCTTCCCATCCGCCTGCACTCTCAATCGTTTCTCGTCGCCAAACGCCCGCTGTCCCATTAAATTGTAGCAAATAATTTCCCGCTTTCCGCCCTTGTTGCTCAACAGTAAAATGCACATTTAACTGCAACGCTTGTAAACGCGTAATCAACGAATAATCTCGATTGATGTGTTCCCAACGAGTCTGTACTACGCCAATTTTTGGATTATCAAAATGTGGAATAGTAGCCCTTAAAAAGTCTTTTTTTGGCAAAAAATCTGCATCAAAAATCGCAATAAAATCACCTTTCGCTTGCTTTGTTGCTTCTTTCAACGCCCCTGCTTTATAGCCTGTTCTATCCGTCCGCGTGATTTGTCGGATTTGAAAACCTTTGGCTTGATATTCCTTCACTTTTGCCGCAGTAATTTGCACTGTTTCATCTGTCGAATCATCCAAAATATGAATTTCATATTTATCTTTTGGGTAATCAAATTCAACGACCGTATCAATCAATCGTTCGACAACATACATTTCATTAAACACAGGCAATTGAACGGTGACAAAAGGTAAATCTGCATCTGTTTTTTCAGGCAAAGCAGTTCCTTTAGGGTGTTTAGCGTAGTGCTTTTTATATTGAATTAATAAGTGAAATTGCAACAAACAGTAAACTGTAATGTAAACTAATGCCGCCACGTAAATCCCAAAAATAGTATAATAAAGAATCTGCATATTTTTTCTTAGAGAGGAGTGAGAAGTCAGGAGGTCAGTACTGAATCCTGCCCACTGACGCCTCAAAGTAATTTAAAGATTGTCCACAAAATTTTATGTCCCGCGAGTATTGTTCCGCGAATTGTTCCAGATATTTTGGATACGCCGATTCGCTGTCGATATTTGACAGGAATTTCGATTGTTTTTAATTTCATTTTTGCAGCTTTGACTTGCATCTCAACCGTCCAACCAAAGTCGCGGTCTTGCATATCAATTGCCATTAATTGCTCCCATTTGATTGCTCGAAACGGTCCCAAGTCAGTGAAGTGCACCCCATAAAACAAGCGTATCAAGTTGGTTGCCAGCCAATTACCAAAAATTTGTTGTGGCTGCATCGCTCCATCTTCCAAATCTCCCAATGCTCGCGAGCCGATGACCAAGTCCATTTCGTTTTCTACAATTGGACGCACTAAATCGGGTAGTTCTTCTGGATAATCAGAATAATCACCATCTAAAAAAACCACAATATCGGGATGCTTAAAATCCGGTTGGTATTGGATGTATTCAATGCCTTTTAGACAAGCATTTCCATAGCCAGGCATCGGCTGATTAACGACGATTGCGCCCGCCGTTTTTGCCACTTTTTCAGTATTATCGGTGCTTGCATTGTTACAAACAATAATATCGCGCACCCAATCTTTAGGGATGTCGCGGAGGACATTGCCGATGGATTCTTCCTCGTTGTAAGCGGGAATGATAACGTCTATGACTGGTTTGTGTAGCAAATTTCAAAGTATTTTAAAAAGCAAAGGTATTTTAAAAATTGGAATTATTGGTGTCCGCATGGGTACAAAGATGATTGATTTCATTAATTATTTTATAGAACGACTACTTAACCCGACAAAAAATAAAAATCACTACATGAGGATTAGGAGAACTCAAAATACAATTCATTATCTAATTTTTGTCCATCAGCAACACGGGATTTCTAGTTATAGAGGCAATCCGTGATGCGGGCGGACAGAGAATCGCTATTGAACTTGCAAAAAATAATTCATATTAAGTACCCGAACATAATTATAAAAAAACTTACCGTCGCGTCTTCTTCCCCATTCCCACCAATCGCTCAAATCGCTTTGGTATCGGAATCCGAACCTGCATCGTCTCTCGCGTAATCGGATGCTCAAATCGTAGATTACAAGCACACAGAAAAAGCCCTTTTTTTAGTAAAGTTCGTTGTCGCCCCGCATATTGTTTATCGCCCAAGACAAGGTGTCCGATACTTTGCAGATGAATCCGTAATTGATGCGTACGTCCCGTGATAGGCTTTAGCTTCACTAATGATAACTGTCCATTTCCTCGACCTTTCGCCGTTTTTATTCGGTCATATTCAGTAGTAGATTCTTTGCCATCAATTGGGGTTTCAATCCTGCCTTTTTCGGGTGTTTGCCCGTGCACAATTGCAAAATACACCTTCCCTATTTCTCCTTTTTGAAACGCTCTATTCAATCGAATCAACGCCGTCTTTGTCTTTGCCAACATTACCAATCCCTTAGTCGGTACGTCCAAACGATGCACCGCAGTTGGAGCAGGCAGAGCATCTGGTTCTTTGCTTTTTTGTGCTAAATTAATCACCGCATTTTCGACGGTTTTATTGCGGTTTCCATTGACGGCAATACCGCCGGGCTTGTCCACAATAATCAAATGGTCGTCTTCAAAAACAATGGGCATTTCTAAGTCAAATTTAGACTTGACAACTGGTTTATTATCTATTTTTTTCAGTTGGATAAAGTCCCCATTTCTAACAAAATCCATAATCGTAGCCAACGAATCATTGAGAAATACTTGTTCCTTTAGTATCGCTTTTTTGACCGCCGTTTTACTGCCTAAAATAGGAAAGTGTTGGGCGCAGTATTGCATAATCGGTACTTGCCCTTTCACAGATTGAACACGATGTTTGAATGGATTTTTTTTGCTTTTTGACATATCAATGGTTTACTTTTTTGCAAAAATAGCATTTTTAAAATAGGCAATTTCAAAAAGTGTTGCTACAAATAATCGCCAAAACACATTTAAAATTAATTTAATTCGTAACTTGCGACATGTCAATTGTATTTTGAAAAAAGCAGGAACTATTGAAGCAAAAAAATGCCTGCTTTTAGCAACAAACAAAAATTAATTTCCAAATGGGACACTACGTTGATAACAATCTCGTCGAAGATGAAAGAGTTGAATATGAAACTGATTTTCATTGGATTATCTTCTTTTCGCTACCTTCTTTGTTCACCTTATTTTTGAAACCCATCATTGATATGTGGACGTCTGAATTTACAATTACCAACAAAAGAGTTATCATTAAGACGGGCTTAATTTCTATTAATACGGTCGAAATTAATTTGCAAAGAATCGAAAGTGTGAATGTAGACCAAAGTATTTTAGGTAGGTTATTGGGCTTTGGTGATATTGATATTGTCGGAACGGGTGGGACTCGGGAGAAATTTAGAAATATTGTTGATCCGTTGCTTTTCCGGAAGCGTTTCCAAGATTTGAGTTTGAATTAATTGTCTTTTTCACAAAATAAACCATAATAAGAACGCGAAACTAATAACCTCAGATTCTTAGGAACGCGAAATAAATAAATTGACATTCTTGAGAGAGAAAGTTAAGTTATTTACTTCGCGTTCCTTAAAGGCATCTCGGTTTGTTAATTTCGCGCTCCAGCCACATAGCGTTCAGAAAATAGAAATTTATAATGACTGCCGAAAAGCATATGTTTTTTCCAAGTCTGCAATCAACTTCCGCGACTCTTGAAAACTTAGGGTCTGCTGTCCATCTGAAAATGCTTTTTCTGGAGTTTCATGCACCTCAAAAATAGCTCCATCCGCACCGCCCATAATACTTGCAAGGGCGATATTTTCTACAAATTTTCGGACGCCAATTCCATGAGATGGGTCAGCAATAACTGGTAAGTGAGATTTCTCTTTCAAAATCGCAATTGCATTGATGTCCATACAATTTCGATAGGCTTTTTCATAAGTCCGAATACCGCGTTCACACAGCATAATTCGCTCATTGCCATTAGAAAAAATATACTCTGCCGATTGCAATAATTCATCAATTGTACCGCTCATACTTCTTTTCAACAGCACCGGCTTATCGACCTTTCCAAGTGCATCCAGGAGATTAAAATTCTGAGCATTACGCGCTCCTACCTGAAAAATATCCACGTATGGCAACATCGGGTCTATCTGTTCGGTCATCATCACTTCCGTCACAATTTTGATACCTGCAGGTCGGGTTTGATTGTACCACATTTTGAGACCATCTTGTCCTAATCCACGAAAAGCATACGGCGAACTTCGAGGCTTGTACACCCCACCCCGCATGATTTTCACACCATTTTCAAGCAAGTGTTCGATAGTTTTAGCAACTTGTTCTTCTGACTCAATTGAGCATGGACCAGCCATCATAGCGAAGTGGCCATCGCCAATTTTTACGTCATCACCGAGGTCTATTACGGTGTTGTCTACTTTCCACTTTTTACTTACCAATTTATAGGCATCACTTACCCGATGAATATCTCGAATGCCATCTAATGTACCGATGGCACGGATATCAAATTCTTTTTTCCCAACCCCAATTATATAGTCGCCAAATTGAGTGGTGACTCGATTGGTTTTATATTGTATCGCATCCAACTGGCTTTTCAAATTATTTAAATCGCTTTGTTGAATGTTTTTTTCTAATTGAATAATCAATTTATTAAGTATTTAGTGGTTAAGGAACGCGAAGTAAATAACTTAACATTCTTGAG
>CAYUNA010000286.1:0-6101 GCA_964445895.1 uncultured Saprospiraceae bacterium
TTAGTGTAGCTTTTAACAACAATGGCAATCTAACGTCTCAATAATAACATTTACAAAGATTTTTAATATACATTCAATTGAAAGCTAAACCTTTCCAGTAGAATATTTTGTATTGACCACTAAGAAGTTTACCTTTGCATGAATTTTTTCAGAAGCAAAAAAAATAGCCAAAATTACGGCCCATTTTTTGTACTAAGAAAGAATCTAATACTTTGATAATCAATTTTTTAAGAATTAAAATATTTAATAACTTTTTTGTTTTTCCTCTGATTGGATAATTGGATAATTTTTTCTAAAAAATAGGCATTTTAAAAAAATTGGCTCGTTTTTTAGCTATAATTACTCAAATAATGATTAGATAAATTAAATTTTATTAAATATTTAAAAGCAAATAAGATAACGGTTTAAATATCTGAATCTAATTTGCTTTAAGTAAAAGAGTAATACGAACATGGCATTAATTGGAAGAATCCGGAATAACAGTTGGTTGTTGGTCGTCCTAATCGGATTGGGACTTGGTGGTTTTATTTTGATGGACATGATGTCCGGACAGCAAAGTGTTTTTGGCAGTAGCCAGACAATGATGATGGATGTCGAAGGACAGAAAGTCGATATTCAAGAATTTAACAAAACTTACGATTTGGCATATCGAGGGGCTTCTGGTCCGCAAGTATATTCGAGCCGTGCAGCGTTGTACAATTATTTTGTAGAAGAGACGGTTTTGAAAAATGAAGCAGAAGCAATCGGCTTGGGAGTGAGTGATACAGAAATTAGAGACTTGATTTTTAGTCCTGACCCTAATAAAGTAAGTCCTTTAATTCAGTCTCGCTACCGAAGCCCGCAGACTGGTCAATTTGACCCAACTCAGTTGAATCAAATCAAAGGCATTATAGATGGTGGTCAAATTCAAGAATTGATAGACCAAGGACAGTTGGTGCGAGATTTTCCTGATCGATGGAAACACCAAGAGCGTGAAGTTGAAAAAGACCGTTTACAATCTAAATTGGTTAGCTTGGTGTCTAAAGGTATGTACACGCCGAATTGGATGGCTGAAATGGTCGGTACTGATCAAAATACCAAAATGAATTTTGACTACGTACAAATTCCTTTTGATGCTGTTGATGATAATGGTATTACGGTAACAGATGCAGATTACGCAACTTACTTGGCTAACAACAAAGCTAAATATTACCAAGACGAGGAAACACGCGTAATTGATTTTGTGTCTTTCCCAGTAGAAGCGTCGGATGCAGATAAAACAACCATCCGAAATGACCTGGCGAAGTTGAAAGAAGACTTTAGAACAGGAGATAATGACACAGTGTTTGTACAAAATAACTACGGCTCTATCAGTCAATTTTGGGTAAGAAACGGTGGAACGGGCAATCAGGAATTAAAAGGTCCTCAATCCTTGAAAGATACTTTGATGAAATTGCCAAAAGGTGCAGTTTATGGTCCTTATCAAGATGGTACAGATTATAAAGTAGTGAAAATTTTGGATAAGCAAGTGATGCAGGATTCTGCGGATTCTCGCCACATTTTGATTCAGGCAAATACTCCTGCTCAATTTGCGGAAGCTGACCGTCGAATTGATAGTTTGAAAAATGTAATCGAAAGTGGTGCGAACAGTTTTGCAGCTTTAGCAGAAGCATTCAGCACTGACCCAGGTAGTAAGGATAAAGGTGGTGAATATGAATTTATCGCAGTTAACCAATTCGTTCCAGCTTATAACGACATCATGTTTTACAAAGGACAGATTGGTAAATTGTATAAAGTTCGGACATCTTATGGTGTACACTTGGTAGAGCCACAAGGTCGCAAAGGAGAGAGCAACACTTATGCAAGATTGGCGTATATTTCTGCACCAATTGTACCAAGTGACGAAACTCAAAGTGCTGTACGAGAACAAGCACAAGATTTTGTAGCAGAACACGATAACCGAGAAGCATTTTTGGCGGAAGCAGCAAAGAGAGGCTTAACGGTAGAAACAGCTCCAGCAGTGAAACGTAACGATTTTGCAGTAGGGAGCTTAGGCACGCAGACTGCTTCTCGTAATATCATCCGGTGGGCATTCAATAATGACCCGAATATGCCTTCAGCAGATGTGGGAGATGTTGCACCAGATGTATTTGCTTACCAAAATCAAGTGAGCTACTATAATGATAAATATGTTGCTGTTGCATTGAATAATGTACGTCCTAAAGGAGAAGCACGAGCAGCAGATTTTAAAGGAGATACGCAAGTTGATATTGCAGTGATGAATATGAAAAAAGCAGAGAAAATCAATGCTGATATTGCAGGGGCAAATGACTTGAATACCGTTGCAAGTAAGTACTCTGAAGTGAGTGTAGAAACGGCACAAGGGGTGAACTTGGGCAGTGGTGTTATTCCAAATAAAGGCTCAGAACCACAAGTCGTTGCTGTTGCTTTTAATACAGCCGTTAACACCGTGTCTGCTCCAGTTACTGGAAAAACAGGTGTTTATGTAGTAAAACCAACATCGAAAGATGCTCCAGCAGTAGGTAATATTGCGACTGTTAAGACTCAAAGTCAAAACTCAGTAAGAGGACAGATTCGTTCTCGATTGATGCAAGCATTGCGCAAAACAGCGGATGTGGATGACAATCGTGCGCGCTTCTTTTAATAGTTGATTTTGATTGGTATGAAAAAGGGTTTCTTTCCAGTTGGAGAGAAACCCTTTTTTAATTGGTGATGTTTACTTTTGTCTCTTTTGAAAACCCTTTAGCCGCACGTAATTTATATTCTTTGAAGCTCAAAAATCTTGTGTTTACTCGCTCAAATCTCATTCATAAAGGCTAGTGTATGAAACTTATCTTGACAAAACATCTCTCGCTGTCACTACCTTCGTTTTCCAATAGCTATTTGTTGTGATATTGTCCAACACGACCCCACGAGAGGAGGAACTATGGACGACAAATGTGCCTTTGCTTCCATTAGAGACAACGAGTGCAACGTGGAAAACCGTTCCCTTTTTGCTTCTTCTAAAAAATAGTAAATCGCCTGGTTTGGCTTTACTGACGGGAATGACTTTTCCTTGTTTTTCCTGTTCTCTCGAAATAGGCACTAAATCCACATCGAAGTTTTTCATCACATAATAAGTAAAACCACTACAATCAAATCCCTTGGGACTCCGTCCTGCATACTTGTACTTTGCGCCGAGATACTTCTTTGCATAACCGGCTATTTCTGTCCGTTTGCGCGTTTCGCTGCTGCTTGTTGCGCGCGGTTCGGCTCTCGATTGATTGTATTTTTGGGAGGAACTACATTGTGCCATATACATGCACAGGCCTATGAAAAGGCATATTTGAAAGACCTCTCGCCGAGTAACGAGGGGAACTTTTTTGCGCTTAGTTCTTGTTTTTCTGGCTGCCATCGGTTTTTGTCTAGTGTAGTATATCGGTTATTCGCGGTCCTCAATACCTAATCCCATTTATGGACCATGCGGCATTTTAAACGGTTTCAAATTAAATATTATTGTAATAGGTTTAAATTCAAAATTTAGACCATAATTTTTAAAATTCAATTTTCTTACAAAAGATATTCATTGTTTTATTTCGCGTTCCATATTGTAAATAGGTCTTTGTCGTCCAAAAAGTTCAGTTTTTTTCGAAAGGTCTTCATTGCCTTTTTCGAAATTTCAATAGTTGTTACGTTTGCTGAATCCGTTGCCCGATACAATACTTTTCCACCAAAATCAATCACTGATGAATCACCAGAATAGTGCAAATCACTTCCATCTTTCCCGATGCGATTGACGCCAACTACATAGCATTGATTTTCAATAGCACGAGCTTCGAGTAAGGTTTTCCATGCATTGCTACGCGTAACCGGCCAATTGGCGGTATAAATCAAGAGGTCGTAATTTTCTACATTTCGCGCCCATACCGGAAAACGCAAATCGTAGCAAATCAATGGGCAAATTTTCCAGCCTTTCCATTCTACAATTAATTTTTTTTTGCCTGCTTCGTAGTGTTTATTTTCTTTGGCTAAGGTAAATAAATGTCGTTTATCGTAAATGTTAAAAGTGCGATTTGGAAACATCCAAACCAGGCGATTGTAATATTTCCCATCTTCTTTTGCTATAAAACTTCCTGTAACGACCGCATTAATTTTTTTCGCTTGCTTCACCATCCACTTCATCGTTTTTCCTGTCATTGACTCTGCCAAATGAGCCGGTTGCATACTAAAACCAGTAGTAAACATTTCAGGTAGAATAACTACATCTGTTTGATTTTTCAAATGTTTAATTTGCTTAGAAAAACGGGCTAAATTGGCATCAATATCTTCCCAAATAATGGTGGATTGAACGGTGGTAACACGAAGGTTGGCTGTCATTTTAGATTTAATTTTGGTAAAATTTTTCAACATAAAAACTATCGTAAAATAACGCAACTTTCAGGAACTTTGCTTACTACTTCTAAAAAAACTTGCTTTCAAAACAATATATCTTCCTTTTAAATTACGATTTCATTTAATTTGAATACTTTTGCAAAGCAAAGGAACGCGAACTAAATAACCTTCGATTCTTGAAGGCATCTTTTGCGCTCATTTTGCACTTTGAAAATCCTCATTATATCAACATAAATCGGACTTTCAAAGCACAAAATGAAACCAAAATCTGCTGGTTCAAGAACCGAAGTTTATTTATTTCGCGTTCCAAAGACAAAGACCAAACCGCTAACAACCAAAAATAACACACTCATGAACAACTTACAACTGCTCACTAAAGCACAAAATATACTGGTGCAATCCCTCGAAAATGATGCACCAAAAACGGCTTGGGAAACGGGTTTTCTTGCCCTCGGTCTCACTCACGTTGATTGGGACGCTGCTGCCAAAAATATTCTTGATTTTCTTCAATTACAAGATTCCGATGGTTTTTTACCTTATTCTTCTGAAGATAATTTAATAGAAAAAATTATTCACCCACCCATTTGGGGATTTGTTGCCTGGCAGCTGTATTTGCAAGCCGAAGATCAAGAAAAAGCGACTATTTTTCTTAAAGAAGTTTTTCCAAAAATTGTCCATTTTCATCAATATCTCTACCTATCTCGCGACCCTCATGAAGAGGGACTTTGCTATATTCAGCACCCGTTAGAGGATGTTTTTGAAAATAACCCAACGTGGGAAGTTGCTGAAAAAACAAGTCAGGGAAATGCTCATTTTAAAATATATGATCCACTTTTTAATACCATTTTGGCATGGTCAAACGAGTCATTAATCAGAATCGCTGAGGTGTTGAAATCCGATGTGACAGAACTGGTGCAGTGGGAAGAATTGACCGTTCATACGTTCAATGAAAAATTATGGGACGAAGAATTTGGCATTTATAACGCCTGGGACGTCGTGGCAGGTAAAGTAATTCCTATAGAAAGTATCGCCGGATTGTTGCCACTAGCGGGTTGGTTGCCAGAGATTTCGCAAGCCCTGAAAATGCTCGATTTAATCAACAGCGAATCATTTGCAGGGACGTTTGAAATGCCTGCGTTTATGTGTCCGTCTTATAGTCTGACTGCTGAAAATATTGATACCAACCAAAAGTATCAGGGCGCAATTTCAATGGATTTAAATTGGCTTTTGTATTATGGTTTGAATCAATATGAAACGCCTGAATTTTTAGAAGCTGCTGAAGAAATTAAAAGACAAAGCATTAATATTTTAACTAAAAATGGCTTTCGTGAATGTTTTAATCCTTTACAAAACAACCTCAATGACGCAGGTTTGGGGAAGGAGGATGATTCAATTTCTGCTGCTATCTTATTGAATTGGTTGCTATAAATTTTTAGTCAAGGTTGTATTTTGTTCGCGTTCCTTGGTTTCTTAATCACTGTATTAAATACACTGTGTAAAAAGTTATTTCTTAATTCCGGTACTTAACGTGACGCAATTTTTTAAATTGCGACCTCCGAAAATCGGCAGATTTTCCAGTATAACAGCAATCAGGACAGGTGCAATTTGAAAAATTGCGTCACGTTGGCTTCCGCTTTGTCGCAGGCAAAGCGCAGTGTTTTTTTGAAGCTCGAAAATCTTATGATTTTCTCGCTTCTCATTATTCAAAATAATTTTCTTTATACTGCGGT
>CAYUNA010000287.1:0-6072 GCA_964445895.1 uncultured Saprospiraceae bacterium
CAACTCCCTAACAACCATTTGGCAGTGAATCAAAAGTAAAATGCTACATGCTTTTATTAATTAATACGCGTTCCTTACATCCATTCTCTATTGTCAATTTCTGCTTTAAAAATCACAAAATCGCGCAGCATTTTTGCTTTTTCTAATTCTATATAAGGAATTGAGACACTGCCTGCTGCTGTGTAAAAAATCAAATCTGCGACGTCTTTCCGTTGTTGATATAAACCTTGTCGAATGCGGACTCCCTGAATTTTATACCATTGCAATAAGACATGCGTGCGCGTAATCACACCCGAATTGGTTCGCAAACCTTCCTCACTTACTTCATAAATCCATGTTTTATAAAACCGATTTGCCCACCAATAAACGTAGCCAATCAGCAGCAACCAACTCAACGAATAATAGCCCCAATGACTCCAAAAAATAGCGATTAAAGTCAATGCGGGCACAATCCCTTGATACAACACCTTACGCCAGGTAATCAACTTGCTGATGTGATGTGCGTCCCAATCGAGGTGCAGTTGGGCAGGAAACCAAACTTGTTGCACGGTTTCCAATTCAGGTGTGTAAATGCCCGGAATATTGATCGCGTTTTTGCGCGAAACAGCTTTAGAGGCAGCCTGTGACAGCCGTAAAGTGAAGAGTTTAAAAACGCGTTTTAGGGGATTAGAATGCCAGGTCAGCAATTGGAGTTTATCGAGATTTGCCGAGTTTTCTTTTTTATTAAATAAACCACTCTGGATTTTAAAACCTGTTTCAGTTTGCCAGAATTTTAAATCGTAATCTCGTAAAACACTGTTTATCAAGGTTATAAAAAAAGAAACAATTAAGAAAAATGGCAATACTATTAAAAGTATCATTAAAAACGAGCCACTATTTTGAAAATAGTCATTGATGGTTTCAAATAAGTTTAAATTAAATGCTTGCTCAATATCATCCGAAAAACTCCAGAAAAATAAAGTAATAAGACCTGCCGTTCGGAAGTGATTTTGACTAACGCCGATTTTGAGCAAGTCGATAGGGGAGAGTTGTAAAATCAGTTTTTTCTTTTCTTCAATTGAAGCTGTTTCTTCGGTCAAAATTTCATTTGGCGTAACTGTTTTCTTTTGCGATTCGACATACTTTCGCAAGGCCTCAGCCTGTGGTCTCCCAATCGCTTGAATAACAAATTCATTTCCTGATGACCCTGCCGTATCTATTTCAATACTAACTACATTGAAGAGTTGGTGAATGATATTTTGAGTGAAATTGACGGTTTGGATACGGTCAATCGGTACATTTAATTTTGACTTTGAAAACACGCCCCGTTCGATGACCAATTCTTCATTTTCAATATAAAAATAAAATTTAAACCAGCCAATAATCGACCGTACTGCCGCAAATACTGCCAAGCCACCAAAAATTTTTAAGTAAAAATAATCGCCATCCTTGTTTGGGTTGAAAAGTATAATCAATAAAATTGGCCACATCTGTCGCCCCAACGTTTTTACCAACCGTAATAAAATCAACAATATTGCTGCCCCTGATTGTCGTGATTTTTTAGAAAAATCAAAACCAGAAACTACGTTGTCATTCAACGATAAGTCTTCCTGTTTTCCATCTACCGTTTCCTGTCCATCGTCTTCATTCTTCTTCATCATGCGCGTCAATTTTTCCAGTGATAAATTCTTTAATTCTTCCTGCGTCATCTTTTTGAATGCCCGAAATCGTCAAATCACTGCTACTACCACCAGCAGTAAAAACTTTCAAACTCGCCAATTTAAACAACTTTTGAATCGGACCTTCTGTAATTTCTACATGCTGAATTCGCTTAAATGGAATCGTCGTCACACTTTTTGAAATCACGCCCGTTTGAAAAACAATATCCCGTTGTCGCATGGCATAACCCGTCACCTGATAATTTTTTTCTACGAGCCACATAGTCAAGCCAAACAGCCCCAACCAAACAGCATACATCGTCCAAACCCACCAGGCAAAGCCGCCACCCGATGAAAAAATGATGACATTTACCACAACAAAGAGAATGGAAAACAATATGGTTGTTGCGATATATTCAGAAGTACGCGATTTTGGGTCAAGCTGTGTGAAATGCAACTCGGATACGCGTGGAAGGTCGGTGGTGTGTACCGGTAGATTTTGGAATGTCATAAAATAGGTGTAAAACAATCGAATTTTGATTGGTAAATATAAGAATAATTTAAGGGAAGTTACAGGACAGTGGACTTTAGTCCACATTAAGCTTAATTTCAATATATTAAGGTTGTATCAAAAGGTTTTCTGGCCGAACGCACCTTAAAACATTTTTCTTTAAACGAGGCTATATCATAAGGCAATTTTTCTCGTTAAGAGGAAAATTACCTTGTGATACAGCTTCTGTCCTATACTAACTTTGTCCATACACTTGACGGGCGGACAGAGATTGGCTATGGAACAACATTGCTTTTGACGTATTGCCCAGATTTTTATACCACCCCTTCAAATTTACTTCAATTTAAAAATAGAAATTCCCAATCCTGGTAATGTTATTTCAATTGAATTTTCCTGTTCGTGCCACTCTTTTTTAGTTGATTTTTTCTGTCGTTTATTCACATTCCCCAATCCTGCATATTTTTCATCATCACTATTCAAAACCTCTTTCCACGTTCCTGCAACGGGCACGCCTACACGGAATTTTTCGTGTAAAACATTGATAAAGTTGCAGACGACCAATAGCATGTCTTTCGCCTTTTTTCCTTTACGAACATAGATTAAAACGCTTTTTTTATAATCTGCATGATCAATCCACGCAAAGCCTTCTGGTAAAAATTGTTGCTCGTATAATGCCGTTGAGTTGTTGTATAATTCGTTCAAATCTTTGACCAACAAGCGCACGCCTTCGTGAGCAGGATATTTTAATAAATCCCAATCCAAACTCTTTTCAAAATTCCATTCCTTTGTTTGTCCAAACTCACCGCCCATAAACAGCAACTTAGCTCCTGGATGTGTGTACATATAAGTGAATAGAAGTCGCAAATTCGCAAATTTTTCACGCAAATCTCCTTGCATTTTATCAATCAATGGTCCTTTTCCATGTACCACCTCATCATGCGACAGCGGTAGTTGAAAATTTTCTGAAAAAGCATAAACCAGACTAAATGTGATTTGATTATGGTGAAATCGTCGATGAAAAGTTTTTTCCAAAAAGTACTTCAACGTATCGTGCATCCAGCCCATCATCCATTTTTGGTCAAACCCCAAACCACCATATTCAACAGGTTTGGAAACACCCGCAAAAGCAGTTGATTCTTCTGCAATAGTCACTACATCCGGAAAGTCATTTTTGACAGCTAAATTGAACTCTTTCAATAAAGAAATCGCTTCCAGATTTTCATTTCCACCATAAATATTAGGAATCCATTGCCCTTCATCTCGCGAATAATCCAGGTACAACATCGACGCCACTGCATCTACCCGCAAGCCGTCAATATGATATTCTTCCAGCCAATATAGCGCATTTGAAATCAAAAAACTTCGCACTTCATGGCGACCATAATTGAAAATCATGCTTTTCCAATCAGGATGAAATCCTTTACGTGGGTCAGCATGTTCATATAAATGAGTACCATCAAAATCTGCTAAACCATGAGCATCTTCAGGAAAATGAGAAGGCACCCAATCCAAAATAACCCCAATGCCTGCTTGGTGTAATTTATCTACCAAATACATAAAATCTTCGGGTTGACCGAATCGACTCGTCGGCGCAAAATAACCAGTAATTTGATAGCCCCATGAAGGATAGTAGGGGTGTTCCATGACGGGCATGAGTTCGACGTGAGAGAAACCCATTTCTGAAACGTAGGTAGTTAATTCTTCCGCCATCTCTCGATAAGTCAAGGAGTCAAAGCCGCCTTTTTGCTTTTTCCAAGAACCTAAATGTACTTCATAAACACTGTATGGTTGCGGTTTTCCTGCTTTTTTCTTACGTTCTTTTAGCCATTTTTGATCATTCCATTCATAATAAGTATCCCAAACAATCGATGCCGTGTTGGGTGGAATTTCCCAGTATTTAGCATACGGGTCGCCTTTTTCCAACCATCGTCCGCTATGCGCTTTGATAGCATACTTATATAGTGTACCTTTTCCGACGTTAGGAATCCAGCCTTCCCAGATACCCGATTGATCAAGACGAGGACTGAGTTGGTATTCTCCTTTTTTCCAATCATTAAAATTTCCGACTACCGAAACTTCCGTACCATTCGGTGCCCAAACTGCAAAATACGTTCCCCACACGCCATCTAATTCCAATGGATGATTACCCAATTTTTTATAAATCTGATAATGCTTGCCCGCCTTAAATAGGTTAATGTCAAAATCGGTAAAAAGAGAGTAGTTGATTACTGTTGCCATAAAATAGAGTGTATTGGTGTATCTGTATTTTGGTGCATTGCTTGAACAAACTTTATTATTGTTTTTACAAAGTACGGCAAATTACTGGATTTTTTTTGATAATGTGGCATAAATGTGAAATATCCGAGAGGGTGAATTACTACGATGCACTTAAGTGCGGCGGTAAGAGCAATATTTTTTTAAATTTGAAGATTGTTTGTCTTAAAAATATTGCACCAATGAAAAAACGAAACTATAAAAAATACGCTTTTGAATTTCTTTCCATCTTTGTCGCTGTTGTTGCTGCCTTTGCCCTTAACAATTGGAATGACAACCGCCGTGACCACCACGCAGAGGTGAAAATTTTGACTGAAATAAAAAATGGTTTAAAAAAAGACATTGAAGATGTACGCATCAACGTTATGGGACATGAACAAGGAATAGCAGCTTGCCAGTATTTCTCGCGATTGATTAACGATGATGCTATCTCGCAAGATTCTTTTGCTATGTATTATTTCGGTTTGACCAGAGATTTTATTACCATTTTAAATAAGTCAGGTTACGAATCACTCAAATCAAAAGGATTGAATATTTTGCAAAATGATAGTCTGCGCTATAAGATTATTTCTTTTTATGAATATGATATGAACGTTTTAGAAAAATTTGAGGAGGAATACGAAGAAATGCAGTTCCATAAAAATTATTTTCCCACCATTAATAAAATTCTTGCGCCTTCCTTACAATTTGCGGATAGAAAAGTAAATCCACAATTGCCTTTAATGTTGTCGGTCAAAGACAAAAATTTGCTGGCGTCCTATTTATGGAGAATTAAAGCCAATCGTAACTTTATTTTATATTACTATGCCGATGTTGAGGAAAAAATCACAAAATTAGTAGAAGAAATTGAGAAAGAAATAAATCACTGATAGGTTCTTTTTGCATTGAAAAAGCCTTTTTTCAGTCCTTTTTTGCTTTTTTTTCAAAAAAAAGCATCTTTTTTTTAATAAAAAAACTCTTTTTTAATTGCTTTTTTTTCACAAAGATGGTTTTTTGTTTAAATGCAATTATTTGTTTATCAGTGTTTTATGTGAATTTGGGTGTATTTTGTAGTTAAATAAAATCTCACAATAATGTGTTTTTGTCTTTGTTTTAACTCTAATGCTGCCGTATCTTTGTATTGTGATTAGGACGAAGAGGCGTCGAAAGACAAGATTCTAAGAAAGATTAGAATACAAAATTTGATTATGTTCATGGGATTATAATTTGTTGATAGCCCGTCGTCCCGAGATTCTCGGGACGGGCTGTTTTTTTTCTTCAACTTATAATTGCCTACTAAAGATATTGCATCAGCTTTTTAGTTTACTTTAAGTTTTAACGGATAAAAAAAATGCTAAAAAAAAAGCAGATTCAACGGAATCTGCTAACGAAAAATGTTCAATAGGATAAAAAATTCAATGCTAAAAAAATGTTCATGGTATTATATTAAAAAAAAGCTGATGCGAAGTTACAGAATTATTGTTTAGAGAACCAAATTTTTTCTCACAATAATTTAAAAAATCGTTTTTGGATATGTTCATGGGATTATAATTTAGGAATCGCACTATAAAAATAGTGCGATTTTTTTTTGCCTAAAATTTAATTACTACCCGTTTCTAAGGAACGCGAATTAAATAAACTTCGGTTCTTGAACCAGCAGATTTTGGTTTC
>CAYUNA010000288.1:0-6041 GCA_964445895.1 uncultured Saprospiraceae bacterium
TCTTCTTTGGCTTGCATAAAATTATAAATGCTTGATTTTTAATTGTTTTTAAAGTTGGGTTTTATAAAATATGGTTTACCACCAAAGATAGGGTTTTCTTATAAAAAATATTATCAGCTGCGGAGCAGGAAAATCCAAGCAATAGCGAAGATTGGGAAGTGCTCCTTTTGGTTCTTTAAGGGGAAATGGTGGAAAATAAAAATTTCCACCATTTCCCCTTAAAGAACCCATTGAGCCGGCTCGGATTTTAGTTTGAAAACTAATCATTTTCGGCTCAAAATGAACTGCATTTTTATTTATTTCGCGTTCCTTAATTAAAAAAAATGGACAAGGGCAAAAAATCAATGTTGGAAAAATATTTACCAAATCCTAATCAGAATTTGGAAAATAATTTGCAGAAATTTGGACGCATCAAGACGTTGATTTTTGATGTAGACGGTGTGTTGACCAATAGTGAATTGATTGTCATGGAAACGGGGCAATTATTGCGAAAAATGAATACGCGCGATGGTTATGCTTTGAAACGAGCAATGCAGAAAGGCTTGCGGGTCATTATCATTACTGGCGGAAAATCTCGGGGAGTAGTTGCTCGATTGGAAGGGTTAGGAATCGAAGAAATTCACGCGGGTGTGGAGGATAAATTGGCAACTTACGAACAGCTGGTTGAGCAGTATGATTTGGATGAAGAAGCTATTTTGTATATGGGCGATGATTTGCCTGATTTGGAGTGTATGCGACGGGTTGGTTTGCCAGTATGTCCAAAGGATGCGACGCACGAAATTCGCAATTTATCACTTTACATTTCTCCAATGGAAGGTGGTCGGGGTTGTGCACGCGACGTGATTGAAAAAGTAATGCGTTTGCAACAAATTTGGATAGAAGAGCCTCGAATCACGGCTCGAAAAACGATTCAACAATAAATGGCGACCGTGCTGAAATACGCGTCTGTCTTTGCCAGGTTAATCCGCTTACCTAATCTATTAATTGTCGTTCTTACCCAATATTTACTGGAGTATTTAATATTAGTGCCTGCATTGCAAATCGCTGATTATCAGTATGTTTTGGACGATGTGCGCTTTGCCTTATTGAGTTTTGTGACTGTGTTGATTGCTGCGTCAGGATATGTAATTAATGACATTGAAGACCACGAAATTGACCGACTAAATAAGCCTGAAAAGGTGGTCGTTGGTAAATATTTATCAGTCGCCAAGGCAAAGTGGTTGTATTGGTCGTTAGTCGTTTTAGGCATGGTAATTTCCATTTATTTAGCCCTGTTTGTGCAAAATTTTCTACTCTTTTTTATCTATCCAGCTGCCGTATTTTTATTGTGGTGGTATTCTAAAAAATTGAAAAAAATTGCTCTGTGGGGAAATGTGGTTGTCTCTATTTTTTGCGCATTTGTAGCCGGGATTGTTTTGTTTGCGGAGCGCATTGCATTCATGAAATTGATACAATCGCATACTGAAATAGGGGAGCGTGTCGCTATTATTTTTGGTGTCTATTTAGCCTTTGCGTATGCGTCCACGATGTTTCGAGAAATCGTAAAAGACATCGAAGACCAGGAAGGCGATGCGGCATTAGGCTGCCAAACCTTACCTATTTTATTAGGTCAAAAACGAGCGAAACTTATCGCGGGATTTTTTGCCATTTCTTTACTGATTTTGCTTGGGTTTTACGGTTTTTGGCTATTTGTCAATGGAGAAATTATAGGTTTGAATTACCTGATTGTAGCCGTTATCCTGCCGATTTTATTGGCGTTGTATAAGTTGAAAACGGCGGAGACGAAAGCGGAATTTCGTTTGTTGAGTCGGTTAGCGAAGGTCGTGATGTTAGGGGGGATTTTTCTGTTGTTGATTTCAAAAATATAGTTATTTCACATTTTTTATTGAAGGTCGAAAATTTGCAATTTTCTCCTTTCTGATAGAGCAAAAGATGCCTTCAAGAATCGAAGGTTATTTAGTTCGTGTTCCTTACAATAATCTAAAGTTCTCATGAAGGTAAAATACTTCACATTCTTACTATTTTTATCCATCAAAAGCATGGCTCAATTTGCGCCACCTGCAGGACAAGTTGGCACAACCGCTATTCCTGCCGATACGTCTATTTTTGTTGCCTGGGCAACTGGTATCGAAATAGAAAGAGGCTGGCAGTTTATCGTGGACGAAAGTGTAGGAATGGCAGAGACAGGTGAGCCAGAATTTGGTCTTGGAATGGCAAATAGCCCCGAAATTGTCTCCCTCGGTGATGGCGGTATTGCGACGCTTACTTTCGACAAACCCATTCGCAATGGTGACGGCTTTGATTTTGCGGTTTTTGAAAATTCTTTTGATGGGCAATTTTTGGAATTGGCGTTTGTAGAAGTGAGTTCTGATGGTGAAAATTTTGTGCGATTTCCGGCTACCTCCAACACGCAGACGGACGAAGACATTGGCACATTTGGTTTAATTGATGCCACAAAAATCAATAACCTTGCGGGCAAATATCAAGCTCTTTTTGGGACTCCATTTGACTTAGAAGAATTGACGGATGCACCTGAGTTAGACCTTGAAAAAATTACGCACGTTCGACTAATTGATGTGGTCGGTTCGACGGATACCAATTATGCGACCTACGACCAGAATGGTAATGCCGTCAACGACCCTTTTCCGACGCCGTTTCCATCGAGTGGCTTTGATTTGGATGCCATCGGAGTGATTTATGAAAATGATTTAGATTTTGTTGAAAACGCTGACAATCAGGAAGTTGCTTTGAACGTTTTCCCCAATCCGGTACAAAATGAGCAATTTTTACAAGTTAAAATGGTGGATGGACTTTACGAAAGAATGGACTTGGTATTGTATGATATTTTTGGAAAAAGAGTGAATGCTAATTTTGAAAATAATGCTTTTTATATTGAAAATTTAGCGGCTGGAATTTATATTTTAAAAGGAGAAATTAACAAAAAAATGATTTCAAAACGGATAATTGTTGGCGCTGATTTTTAAGTGAAAACGAGAGACTAATGCATTAAAATTCGGCATTACCAATTTTTAAATTCAATTTCATAACTCAAAACCGTATCAATTGTCGTTTCCCATTTTGGACCTTCTTTCAATACTCGAATGGCTTCTTCATCACATCCAAAACCAACTGATTTCAATATTTTAAAATCAGTTAAATTACCATTTTTCTTTACTTTAAATTGGACAATAACGGTGTCAGAAACATCATTTTGCTTCGCCTCTTCAGGGTAGCGCAGGTTCTGTTGGATGTATTTTTCAAACTTCAAAACGCCCATCTTTGGAGCAGCAACTTTGACCGCCTCTTGTTTAGATTCTTTACTCACTACGGCATCCATACTGCGCTTTTTGGCTTTATTTTTAGATGCTTTTTCAGTGGTCACAATAACCGATTCCATCGCAATATCTGATTCTTCCATATTGATTTCAAGCTCGTCCTGATGTTGTAGATTAACGCGCAAGTCATTATAACCCAAAAGTTGAATATCAATAGACGAATTATCAGGCACATTCAAGGTGAAATCACCATCAAAATCAGTGATTGTACCTGCTGGCGTACCCGTGACAATCACATTGGCACCGATGAGTGGCTCGCCGCCCTCGGAAAGAACTTTTCCTTTGACTACGCGACCGACATAGCTGTTGTCTGCAATGGCATCCTTTTCACCCATGGTTTCCTCGACAGCTTCTTCGGCTATGACCTCATCATTAGCGGATAAAATGACTGGCTCATAAACCTTATCAAATTCGGCTTCATCCAAAGGCGACGGTGGAGTAGTCGCAGCGGCGGATTCTTCTGCAAATAATATTGGGGCGCCAAGGTCCTCAGGATTTGGGTTGGACGGAACTACGTCGTAATTTGTGGAAGTATTTTCTACATACGTGTCCGCCAAAATCTCGGCAGATTGAGGTTGCTCGACTATTGCGTCGGTAGTAGATGCATAATCGAGGGTGCTGGTGGTCTCAGGCTGTTTTCTTTGAGTTTTTGCTTGCGAATTCGCTTTTTCTGTTATGGGTTCTGGCGTTTGTAATTTGGGCGTTTTTGCTGCCAGTTTATCTGTAATGTCTTCTTCTACAGTGGTTTGTGTTGGTGTAGTTGGCGGTACATTTTGATTTTTCGTAGTTGATGGTTTATTTATTGGTTGATTCGTGGGAGTTGTTCTTTGGGAAATTTCACTTTCCGTATTCAGCGGCTGATTGAACTCTCGCAATCCGAAGAGGGTAACGATTAGAAACGCCCCAACTGCCGCAATTTTCATCCAGACAACCCTTTTTTTCTGCTGATTTTTTTGCCGTAATTTCGCTTTTATTTGGGTCACTTTCCGCGTATGATTTTCGGCTGGCAATGACCGATAACCTTCCATAGCATCCGCCAAAAAAGAATCCTCGCGCCCCATTTTTTCCAAGTGAAGTTCGTCCCGTCGATTGGCATCGCCACTGAGCCACCGACTCAATTTTTGCTGCCAATTTTTATGTTCTAAATTAGAATTCATTATTACTGTGAATTAAAAAATAAGGTTCTTTGCTGCGTCTTTAGGAACGCGAAATGATTAACTTCTCAAAGATTCGGCATTTATTCTGTTCTCGTTTCAAAGAATCAAACTCATTGGTCTTTGAAACTCATCACGTATCATTTTTCATTTTCAACTGCGTTTTTTCCATGCAGTTTCGCAGGTTTCGTCGTCCATTTTGGATAAAAGACCGTACCTTTCCAAGTTCCAAATTGGTCATTTTAGCAATATCTTTATAGGATTTCTCCTCCAGATAAAACCAGGTTACGCACTGTTTTTGGCTATCAGGCAATTGCTCGATACATCCTTTCAGGTCTTTTGACGCTCCATTTTCCGAAGACTCCCCATAAGTGGGATGCACGATTTCTTCAGAATGCATAAGTTGCGGGTCAAAAGATACAGTTATTTTTTTCTTGCGCAATTGCATCAAGCAATGATTCTTTGCCAAAACGTGCAACCACGGACGAAAGTTTTTAATCTCGTGCTTTTTGACCTTAGTCGTCAACTCCTCAAAAATATTCATCACCGCATCTTCCGCCAAGCCTGTATCTTTAAAATATTTCAAGCCAACTCCATAGACCAACTCCACATAACGCTCGTACAAAACGCCCAAAACGTCCATGTCACCTGACTCTTGGTAGCGAGTCACCAATTCGGCATCGGTCTGTTGCTGTGGACGTTTTTTGAAAATTTTGAACATTAAATGGTTGATTCGTTAATGGTTGTTTGGTGATTTGATTGGAAAAATGGATTAAAAATATTTTGAATTGACAAAGTAAAAGAAATTTTAGGCAAAAGCAGCAAAATTAATGAAGAAATGATTTATTTGAAAAGTTATTATTGTGTTATAAAAATATTATTTGCTGATTTAAGGTGTTTTATGGATTATAAATTTGCTTAATCTATAAATTGTCCAAATGAAAATTGTATAAAAAATATTAAAATTATTATAATAATAAAAATAAAATACTATATTTGCCCTATCCTTTTGAACATATCCAGAAACGAATGCTCCAAAATATTCAAATTTAAGCCAATAAATTGATGAATTACAATCTATCCGACTTGTCGGAGACCTTTGATTTATTAATCACTTTTGTGCCTACTTTGAACTATTTTTTCGGAAAATTTTTATTAAAACTTTTCCTTCCGAATAACATCTTTTGAGATAGGCCTATATTTTCTTTAAACCTAATTTGTTAACTGGTCTTCTGTTCATTAGCAGACGCAAAACTAAATTTGTATGTCCACTCAAACGTCTTCCAGATTAAACTGTGTTGTTTCTAAAATTACAAAAGCTGCCAACAAAGCAGTTAAAACGAAAGATGCTATCAAAGCATACCAACAAAAATCCATCAAATCTTTTCAAAAAATGCCTTTGCGACAAGCAAGCATTAATTCTTTGGAAACGATTTAATATTAAGGAAATTTCTCACTAATTGATTTTTACACCGTTCCTTTTTACGAAAAGGAGAACTCATAAAGAATATTAAATTTAAGGCGAATGGATTATTTTCATTCGTCTTTTTTT
>CAYUNA010000289.1:0-6040 GCA_964445895.1 uncultured Saprospiraceae bacterium
AAAAAAAAGAAAACCGTGGTGCTGGCGGATAGAAAAGGGTTAAAGAATCGAAGGTTATTTAGTTCGCGTTCCTAATCATTGATAATGTATTCTTTTTTATAAATGCGGATAAAGTCAGCTTCTGTCAATTCGGTCATTTTTTTCAATTCAAAAACTTTTTTCTCTGCCCATTCACTTGCCATTTCGTGGTCAAAATTAGCGAAGACATCCGAGCCGCCATATTTCTTGGTTTTGATAAAATCTGTACCCAAAATAAGTCCAATTTTACCCAAATCATTGAAGAAATACTCTTGCAATAATGGAATAATTTTCTTCCCAAAAAGGTGTTGCAAATCCGCCAACGTAGCGATATCCAAAAAGTAAGAATGCCCCAAACAATAGGCACTATCCAACAAAATTTCGATGCGCTGATTGATTGCAGTTAACAGTTTTTCTAAATCAACGCCAGCCGCTACAGGATGTGTGGCAAGGGAGGGAATCAGGCTCGGATTCGGCATTTTTTCAATAAAATCAAATCGCCGGCGCAACGCCACATCAAAAGCTTCTACGCTACGGTCAGTTGTATTCATCGTTGCCAAAATATGCAGATTTGGCGGGATAGAAAACGTTTTTTTAGAGTAGGGTAGCGTCACTTGCAAAGCTTCTGACGCGCCAGCTCGCTTATCTTTTTCCACTAAAGTAATCAACTCGCCAAAGATGCTTGCTACATTTCCCCGATTGATTTCGTCAATGATGAAAATGTATTTTTCGGCAGGTTTTCCTTCGGATTTTGCCGTCTCCCAAGCCGCTGCCGCCTGCTGACATAAGCGTTTGAAAATACCGTCTTCTACCTCATATTGCACATTCCCATTGGTTACAATTGGTTTGATACCTTCCATAAAGTCCTCGTAGGCAAACGATTGATGAAAAGTGACAAAGCCAATTCGCTCCATATTTTGAAAATTCTCAAAGCGGTCACGTAGCGCAGTTCTTTCTTCTAAGACAAGCTCCGAAAGTGAACGGTTTTCTAAAATAGACAAAGCATAATTGACCGTTTGAAACGTTTTTCCAGTGCCAGGTGGGCCGTATAAAATTAAATTTAATGGATGATGTCGAGACCTCAATCGCGCATAATTCTCGATAGGTTCATTGACGACATCTTGTGTCTCAATGAGATTTTTTACTTGGTCAAACTGCTGCTTAGTGGCTTTAAAAGTTGAACCTGGTAGCCCCGCATAAAATTCTTGAAACGAAGTGGAGTTGGGCAGTATTTCCTTCGTAATTGGTTTGTTCCAAAGGTTGTAATCGATTTTTAGCTGAACCCGGTCACCCAATTTTGGTAGTTCTTTATAATAGTCTTTTTCCAAGTCTAAAACCTCCATTGCTGCCACTTCCGACACAATCGTCGCTAAGGCGTAACACCCCGCATTTTTCCCCGCTTCCCATAAAATCACCCGGTCACCAATTTCCATTTTTGATTGATGCGCCCGCACTGCTGCGGTGTGCACTGCTTCCGCACGTAAGGCATCTCGCAGCCGAAAAACCTTCGGATTACTTTGAAAAAGCCAATAATTGGGTGTTCTTTCTTTCATTTATTTCTCGATAGTTTGTTTTTTTTCGGAGCTTCAAAAAAAATAGTAGCGATTTCTCATAAAAAAATAAATTGAACTTTTAGTTTGTATTAGAAAGCCCTTTATTTTGGGGTGCGTTCGGTCAGAAGAAGGTGGGTTTTTGAGTACTTAATTCGTTAACTCAAATAAACCGCCACTTCCTCCACTTCCCGAATCTGCACATCAATATGTTCCTTCAACGTTGTCGCCAAAGAGAGTCCCACGTAATCCACTCGAATTGGAAACGACTTGTGTTTTCTATCCACCAAGACGGCAACTTCCACTTTTTTTGGCAACACTTCCATCAACGGCTTGGTCGCATAAAAAATGGTGCGCCCTGTATTTGCCACGTCATCTACCAAAATAATGACCTTATTTCTAACTTCTTTTAGTGGCATTTCTAAAATTACTTCGTCCTTTAGTGGCTTGGCAGGATTTAACCGAATGCGGGTCAAAGTAATTTTTACCTCCGTCCGTTCGAGTAGCTCGTTGACCAATAATTCTGCGAAGTGCATCCCGTTATTGTTGATGCCTGCAAGGATAATTTCTTTTTCCTTATAGTTGTTTTCCAAAATTTGGATAGCGAGTCTTCGGACTTTCTGACTGATTTGTCTTTCGTTTAAAATTTGCATTTTGTAAGTGGCGTTTACGTATTTTAAAAAAAAGTTATTTTAAAAAATAACGCATTTAGATTAATTCTAATTAGATGCGAAACTAAGCGTTTTTTCAAAATCTTCCCTAAAAATTTTCAAAAAGTTAGCGTAAATTCGCTAATTTTCCGCTTTAAAACAATCGAGTTAATCGAACTTTATCGAAATAACCGAGCTAATCGAATCAATCAATATGGGACTTCAACAGATAATATTTGCCATTGTAACCATCGCTGCGTTTGCATACGCAGGGAAGCAGTTTATGCGCATTCGCCGCAACGTACTATTGGGTAACGATGCCCCTGTAACGGGCGATACTTCTGAGCGCATCAAAAACGTGTTTCTTATCGCTTTTGGACAAAAGAAAATGTTTAAACGCTGGATTCCAGCCGTGCTGCACTTGTTCATTTATGTGGCTTTTTTGTTTACGCAAATTGAGTTAATTGAAATTTTTATTGATGGATTTGGTGGTGTTCATCGCTTTTTTGCGCCGATGTTGGGAGGACTTTACACTTTCATCATCAGTTTTATTGAGGTGCTGTCAGCAGGTGCTTTTATCGCGACAATTATCTTTTTGTGGCGACGAAATATGTTGAAATTGCCACGATTTACTTCCGCTGAAATGAAAGGCTGGCCATTCAAGGATGCTAACTTGATTTTGATTGCAGAGATTATCCTATTGGTTGGTATTTTTACAATGAATGGCACAGATACCGTTTTGCAAGGCATTGACCCAGAACATTATCCAGACACGGGTAATCTCGCGATTAGCAGTTGGTTTGGACCGATGGTTTTTGGTGGCATGAGTGAAGCGACTTTAGTGACATTAGAACGCGCAGGGTGGTGGTTGCACATTTTAACGGTATTTGCCTTTTTGAATTATTTGCCAATTTCCAAACACTTGCACATTATGCTGGCGTTTCCAAATACTTTTTATGCAAAATTGTCAGAAAAAGGAAAGATGGAAAATATGCCCGAAATCATGAAGGAAGTCAAAAGCATGATGGACCCAGAAGCGGCATTTGATGAGTCTGCGATGGACGCAGAGTTGCCAGAATTTGGTGCAAATGATGTGATGGGCTTGGATTGGCAAAACGTTTTGGCAGCCTATACCTGTACGGAATGTGGACGATGTACCGCCGAATGTCCGGCAAATATTACAGGCAAGAAGTTGTCACCAAGGAAAATTATGATGGATGTGCGTGACCGTGCGGAAGAGATTGGGACGAATCTCGACAGCGGTGATTTGCAGTTTGTGAAAGAAGAATTGCGAGCAGAAGCAAAGGAATTGACTAAGGATAATTATGATGACGGAAAGTCATTGTTTGACTATATCACCCGAGAAGAAATTCATGCTTGTACCACTTGTAACGCTTGTGTAGAAGCTTGTCCGGTTTTGATTAATCCTTTGGACATTATTTTAAAATTACGTCGTTACGAAATTTTGACGGAATCGGCAGGGCCTTCTGATTGGTTGCCACTGTTTAATAGTATTGAAAATGGCGGTTCGGCTTGGGCAATTGCAGATGATAGAGATAAGTGGGCACAGGAAATGATGGAGAAGGAAGGGTAATTGTTGAGAAATGCTTATTTTTGGTTTTAAAACAGTTGGATTATGACTTTAGAACTCAAGAAATATCATGTAATGAAAAGCACATTATTTCTGATCTCAATTTTATCGACGCTGCTATTATTTAGCTGTAATGATGATGACAACAATAATCCTGAACCTCCAACAGCATACCAAGAACTTGGCTTCGTCACAGGTTTAGACCTTTTTGATGTCAATGGGCAAGCAATTGGTCGCTACAAAGATCCAAATCACAAGCCAGGAGAAGTATCGGTTTTTCCGATTCCAAACAATGGCGTTTTTTCGATTTTTAGTCTAATGCAAGTTGACCGATTGTGGTTAATTCCAGCAGAATGTGCGATTGATACCCTTAATATGGACATCTTTGAGTTGTCGCAAAGCTTGACTTATGAAGTTGCTGAAATAGAAAATGCGCAGATTAAAGATTTGAATACTGCCAGTCTTGGATTGCAATTTCAATTGGACTTTTCGGATGTTGATGCTGGGTATTATCGTCTGTTTTATCAAATGACAAACGAAGAATTATTTTGGCAAAATATGTTTATTGATCCAGATGCTAATGGATTTCCGGATTTCACGCTTTTGGATAATGCTTGTAATTAATTAAAAAATCATAATAATCTTAAAAATACTCCCCGTTTAAAACTAAATTACTATGAAAAATGCACTTTTTTTCATCCTATTCATCTTCATTTGGAATGTTGCTTCTGCGCAAATGCCAACCGTTGAAGAGATTTTAAAAGAACAAAAAGAAAATAAAAAACGGGTCAGTGAACGAGATGCCGACGTCTATGTCGTTGATTCGGTTTACTGCTTTTCACATAGCCCTGGTACGGGATTAGATACGCCTGTAAGCCGAGTTTATAACCTGGATTTTACCGAAGAAGGATTGGTTTTTGAAAGTCTGGAACAACTTTTTGATGCAGATTCGCAAACTTGGACGAACAGTCGTCGCACAAACAATACTTATGATGGAAATGGAGATTTGATTGAAACCATTAACGAAAATTGGGACGGTGCGGGCTGGATAAATGAGAGTCGAATTCTCAATGGGTTGACCAGCAATGGTGATATTGAATCAATCGTTAATCAAGCCTGGAACGGGAGTACCTGGGCAAACGAAAGCCGTGTTATCTTCACTTATAACGCAGCTGGAGACAATGACAAGCTGACCAATGAATTGTGGGATGACGGTGATTGGGCACCTGATTTTCAGATTTTTTATGCGTACAATACCGACCATTTACTGGTTGCAAGTATTTTTCAAAAATGGGACACCAATATTGGAAATTACGTAAATATCAACCGAATTTTCCGCTCTTATTTTACAGGTACGGAACTAATTTCAGAAGAAACAGCAGAAGTTTGGGATGCTAATTTGACCACACCAACATGGCAAGAGAGTAGTCGCCTGACGTTTGAATATGATGGCAATGGCAACCAATTATCGCGCCTTCGAGAATCTTGGAATGCAGCGGAAGAGATTTATGTTAATGCAGAAATCATCGAAGAAGCATATTCACCAGAAGGCGATAATATATCGAGCATTACGAAAGTTTGGCAATCAGAAATGTGGGTAAATCAAGGTAAAGTTGACCGCGAATTTGATGAAGCTAGCAACCTCGAAGTTTTTCGTTTTTCCTTTTGGTCAGGAACCGATTGGGTAGAAGCCAGCCACTGCGATTTTTTCTATACCTTGACAATTGTGGATGATGTGACAGAAGTTTTCCAAAATTTAGATTGTAAAATGCCGAATCCATTTAGCAACGGACAGTCTGTTTTGTGTAAAAATCTGCCACAAAATGAAAATTATGACTTAAAAATTTATAACCTAAATGGAAAAATAATGACAATCCAATCTTTGGATAATCAAGTAGATGTCTCTGGTTTTTCAAAAGGATTATACTTTTTTACGATTGAAAATAAAGGAAACATTGTTTTTAAAAATAAAGTGATTATTGAGTAGAAAGGTTTCTTTTAATTATCAGAAGCGAGAAAATCATAAGATTTTCGAGCTTCAAAAAACTTACTCCCCCGCGCCGCAGGCGCGGGGCGGTGAGCTGTAAAGGGAGCAAAACAGTTTTTGCAAACGGTTTTGCTCGGCGGCTAAAACCGCCTCGCTTTTGGGGTTTTAGAGTCGAGGGGGGGGGGGGTTGTTGTTGGGTGTCGGAAAAAAAAAGGACACCCAACCCCCCGCCAAAAAAAAAAAA
>CAYUNA010000290.1:0-6039 GCA_964445895.1 uncultured Saprospiraceae bacterium
ACGGCAAAAGTAAACTTAATTTTCTACTCAAAAAAAGATACACCTACTATATATGTCAACTGAACCGAAAAATTTACAAAAAAAGCTGGACGCGTTCGCCAGATTACTAACAATTATGGACGAATTGCGAGAACAATGCCCTTGGGATAAAAAGCAAACACTACAATCTCTTCGCAATTTGACGATTGAAGAAACCTATGAATTGGCGGATGAAATCATCGAAAATAACCTCGATGGTATCAAGGAAGAACTTGGTGATATTATGTTACACATGGTATTTTATGCGAAGATTGCGGAAGAAAAAGAAGCCTTCGACATTGGTGATGCGATTAATGCCAATTGTGATAAATTGATTGCGCGACATCCACATATTTATGGAGATTTGAAAGTTAAAGACGAGGCAGAAGTCAAGCGCAACTGGGAAAAATTAAAATTGAAAGAGGGTAAAAAATCTGTTTTAGGTGGTGTTCCAAATTCTCTACCCGCAATGGTGAAGGCTTATCGAATGCAGGAAAAGACAGCACAAGTTGGTTTTGAATGGGAAAATGCGGCACAAGTTTGGGAAAAAGTAGAAGAAGAAATTGGGGAATACAAAGAGGCGGTAGAAATGAATCATTCGTCGAAAAAAAAGGAGGAAGAATTTGGAGACATCTTATTTTCGCTTATCAATTATGCTCGTTTTCAAGGCATTGAACCAGAGACAGCATTAGAAACAGTGAATAAAAAATTCAAAAAACGATTTGAATATATTGAAGCAAAAGCACCAAAAAAATTGCAGGATATGACATTGGCGGAGATGGATGTGCTATGGAATGAAGCGAAAGAATGATTCATTATTGTATTCTTTCATGGTTAAAAAAAGCCTAATTTAGAAAAGTAAATCTTGAAAAATCAGCAAATTGTGTATATTTGCAGGCATTTTTTTACTTTGAAATACTTTTGTTGAGAGAAAACCTTGAAGAGAATCCTTTGTTTACAAGGGGTTGAAGCATTAAAACGTGGAACGTTTTTTTCTAAAAAAGAAGAAACACCACCACAGGATTACACAAAACTTATTTTAAACAGTTAAAGCTAAAGCGCCTTAAATAATGAAAAGATACATTCATAAAGAGGGACACAGAATTTTAATTGCGTTAGCGATTATTTTGTTGGTTGTCAATATTGCCATCAATGCATTCTGGTCATCAGCTCTCATTTTTAGTAGCATTATCTCAGTTGTTTTATTTTTATTGGTCTTGCAATTTTTCCGCAATCCAGTAAGAGAATTGGCAGTACCAAACGATGATAATTTTATAGTCGCCCCTGCAGATGGAAAAATCGTAGCCATCGAAGAAGTAGATGAACCCGAATATTTTGGAGACAAGCGTTTACAAGTTTCGATTTTTATGTCGGCAACTAATGTTCACGTCAATCGAAATCCAATTAGTGGAATGGTGAGCTATTTCAAGTACCATCCAGGTAAATATCTGATGGCTTGGAATCCTAAATCTTCTACAGAAAATGAACGAACGACAGTCGTGATTGATACCGGTGAAGTAGAGATTTTGTTTAGACAAATCGCAGGCTATATGGCCAAGCGTATCGTTTCTTACCTTGATGAAGGAGATGAAGTAGAACAAGGAAAAGAAATGGGCTTCATCAAATTTGGCTCTCGTATCGACTTGTTTTTGCCATTGGATGCAGATGTACAGGTCGCTATCGGTCAAAAAGTAAAAGGCAATAAGACAGTGATTGCACAAATTGGATAAGCAATTATGTTTAATAAAAAAAGCCGTTCTTTTCTAATAAAGAACGGCTTTTTTTATTACCTAAAGTTACAGTTTTTAAAATCCACGCATCAAATACTTCTCATCTTCTACTTCCATTGTACTCACCGTATTGTCGCCATTTAAATATAAATAAATTGGCTCTCCCTTCGCAGTAATAAATTCCCATTGGTACTTTTCTTCATCCAATCTCGCACTTTCGTCTGCTTTACTTTTGACGTTTTTCACTTCGTATCGCCATGTTTTATCTTCTATTGTCGCGTCATCGTATTGAATGATTGAGCGCATGACGACATAGTATTTAGTAGTAGTTTTCACTCTTTTTTCTACATCAGCTTCCATTTCCATAGAATCTGTTGATATTTTATCCACGCCCATTTCTTCTGCAACTTCGCTTTCTACCGCTTCATCAATAACGGTTTCAACCATTTCTTCTGCATCTTTTTTCTTCTTCTTTTTATCGCCTTTTGCCTTTTTAATTTTCTCCTCAATCGTTACTTCTTTTACAAAAGAGATACTTGTGCTATCTGCCATATCCAGCGGTTGCTGAATTTTTTTACTTTGATAAATCCGCAAAAACGGGTAAATCGTTTTACCCCACAATGAATCAGGTTCTTCAATCACCAACTCTCCCCTATCCGTAAAATAACCACGCTCCATTTGCTGCAATTTTTTAGAAATAGGTGGCAAATAAAAAATGATTTCCTTCTCTTTCGGTGACCGTTTGAAAATCACCAATTCCACCATCGCGTATTTGTTGACAATTACTTTCAAATGTCCTTGCAATAAAGCATCTCGCGCATTCATCAACGTCAGTTTATAACCATAATCTTCAGGGCTTATGTTATTGATATTGTAAACGCCTTTGATGCCTTCACCTTCAACATAAAGATTATTCGTAGAAATGCCAAAACTATAATCTCCAGGGTCTAATTCATCCTCCATTTCATTAGGAATCTCCATTCGGTCAGGTCGAAAATCATAGCCTACAAGGTCAGTTGGGTCAAAAAAACGACGGTCAGTAATGTAGGTATATTGGGCGGTTGCTATTTTAGCAATAATAAATAATAAAAGTAGTAATGGTATTTTTTTCATGAAAATGGTTTGATTAGACTTTATAAAAATAGTTTTTAAATTTAATTCAAAGGCTTCCTTGGAGTCACTTGTTTTTCAAAATAAGCTTTGTGCAATTTTCTAATAAAATGAAATGGAAACTGGGCGTATCCAGTTTCTGAACCCAATAAAATCACTAAATCGTTTTTCTCTGCATCTGCCTGAATATCGGTATATTTGACTTGTGATTTCCCGCCTTTACGCTCAGGATAAATAGCATTATTGTAAAACCAAAATTCGCTATTGTTGAATACTTTTTCAGACAGCCCATAACGATACAGTCCCCAATAATAACTATCCGCTACCACCAATACATCCGGTCTCAAATGTGTACTATCCGTCTCAAAATGAAATTGTGGATACGCCATTTTATAGGTTGGAGTTGGAAATATCAAATTCATGCCTCGACCAATATCATAATCTGTATCTACATTTTCATCAATGACCCATGTTTCATCCAGTATCGGATGCGATAAAGGCTTTTGAAAATAGTTTTCTAAATAGTTCACTAATGAATCCATCACTAAATACTCGCCATATTTACTCCAATGAATTCCCCCTTTTCCATACAACGGATATTGCGCACTATCTCGCATATCCACAAACCACTGATTGAAATCCAAATAGGGAATATCCATAGCATCGTAGGCTTCTTTATAGGCTTTATAATTGCTCTTTTTAGGTTTAATGCCCTGGTATTTATCAGGAAAATATTCTGGAAAAAAACTCGCCTTTCCCGCCGCCAAAACGACCAAAACATCTGATCCTGCTTGTAATAAAGTATCTCGTACTTCCTTCAACTGTTTCGCTCGTGCATGAATGAGTGAATCTCCAATATAATCCATTCCCAAGTAGGCTTTAATGTAATTTTCCTCATACAAATAGCCTTCCTGACCAACTACCACCAGCTTCGCATTCGACTTATTAAAAAGACTATATTCCAACTGATTATGTAACCGAACCAACTCCCCGCGAAAACCAAAATTATGGTTATGATAGTGCGAATACTCTTTTTGAAAACTGCCATCCATCCACGTCTTCCAGGTCGCAGAGGCAGGCGATTCTACCTTTTCAATAGCACCTCGTAGTGGTGTTTCGTTAACGACATTAAAAATGTCCTGAATCATCGGCACGAACAGACAAAACAGCACAAAAAGAAACAAATTTTGCTTCGCTTTATTGATTTTTAATGCAGTCATTTTTAAAATCTAAAATAAATGAACGGATTAAATCCCGCCGCCGCAATGTATGATAATGATAGCACAAATAGCAGCAATCCAACACTTATAACCAGCCAGGATTGTCTTGTGGATAATACTGCTGGCATTTCATAAGTCTGTATTTCCAATTGCTTTCCCCATTTGGTTAAGGTCAAAAAGGAAAAGAAAATAGCGATACCCAATACCGCTAAAAATGATTTTTCAATCACAATTTTATCATCAAAATTATCAAAGGCGAATAGGCGAGACAGATAAGCCATCGCATCGCTAAATTTTTCTATTCTAAAAAATACCCAGCCAATTACTACAATAAAAAAAGTGAAAATCACTGCTGGTATTTTCCCTATTTTATTTAAAATTTTCAATAAAAATAAGCGGTCTAAAATTAAGAATAATCCATGAAATGCACCCCAAATCACAAAATTCCACGACGCCCCGTGCCACAATCCAGAAATGAGAAAAACGAACCACAAATTGAAATACAGCCGTGCTTTAGAATCCACTCGATTGCCTCCCAATGGAATGTACAAGTAGTCGCGCATCCAATCGCCCAGGGTTATGTGCCACCGTCGCCAAAATTCGCTGATACTTTGCGAAGTATAAGGACTTTTGAAATTTTCGGGAAAAGTAAATCCCATCATTTTTCCTAAACCAATCGCCATATCGGAGTAGCCCGCGAAGTCAAAGTAAATTTGAAAAGTATAAGCTAAAATTCCAATCCACGCAGTCGGCGTAGACAAATCGCCAGCCGTTTGATTCATGATTAGGTCTGCCTGTTCGCCCATCGCATTGGCAATTAGCACTTTTTTAGCAAGACCAACGGAGAAGCGAAAAAAGCCCTGCAAGCGGTCATCAACCGTTTCGACCCGATTGACAATTTGGTCGGCAATAACGTTAAAACGGACAATCGGTCCAGCTATCATTTGTGGAAACGATAAAATATAGACTAAGTAATCGCGCAATTTATCCAACGGTTTGCTTACTTTTCGATAAACGTCAATCGAATACGTCAGCGTTTGAAAGGTATAAAAGGAGATACCAATCGGCAACAAAACGCTTGTCCAGGCTATATTTTCTACGCCTGCTGTAGTCAATACGGCATTGACATTGTCGATGAAAAAATTAGCATATTTAAAATAAGCCAACAACCCTAAATTCATCATCAAAGACAGCAATAACCATTGCTTTTTCACCTTATTCTCAACTGCCCGATACAGCTGCCGCACCAGGTAAAAATCTATAATCGTAGACAACAACAGGATGAAAATAAATCTCGGCTCGCCCCATGCGTAAAACACGATACTTGCCAATAGGATAACATTGTTTTTATACGATTTGTCGATAAAACAATAGACCAATAGGAATATTGGAAGAAAATATAGTAGAAATAAGCTACTGCTAAAAACCATAAATTGCTGCGATTTTACGCGAGTGGTAATTTTTTTGCAAAGAAAGGAGAAAATATGAGAGTTGAATAATTTTGTACCGCCTTTTGCTTTATTTAGACTGCGGCATCAAGACGGTTGGGCAAATCATAGTCACATTGTGGCGACACTCTTGAACATTTGAGCGTTTAAGAGTGCCGCCGCGATGCGGCTTTGGGTGATTTTCACCAATTTTTCTACCAAGAGAGTCGCTACTCTGTAGCTTTTTGAGCAAAAATAAGTAGCTGCTCAACTTTATTGGTGCTATATATTTAGAATATTATCAATGCGTAACATCAGTTAAGTACAGTGTGTAAAAACTTCCTTTACGTTTTGCTCGTCGGCTAAAGCCGCCTCGTTTTTGGGGTTTTAGGGGCGAGATTGATTGAGTTTTCCGTTGGAAAACTCAATCAATCTCGCCTCTAACATACCCCTCGAAAAATGGCTTTTTACACATTGCATTGGCAGTGTATCAAATGTAATGCTATAATTCTTTAGCTATCATCAGTCCGTCCG
>CAYUNA010000291.1:0-6033 GCA_964445895.1 uncultured Saprospiraceae bacterium
ACACCGCCAATTAACTTTACCGAATCAACGCCACATCCCCCGTCAATTTCTTTCGTTCCCCTGCACAATTCACCTCAATAATGTAAATATAAACATCTGCTCCGCTTGGTTTGTCCTTCAATGTGCCATCCCAGGTTGGGTTTGCACCAGCCGTTTCAAAGACTTTTTTGCCCCAGCGGTTATAGATTTCCATCGTAAAGCCAGAGCCATCTGCTTCGAATATCTTTTGGAAATTCTCATCCACAACCGGACCAAAAACATCATTGACGCCGTCTGCATTCGGCGTAAAGGCATTCGGAATAGCCACCAAATCTGCGCTACATTGTGGCAACACATTGACAAAATAAGTCAACTCGCCCTCACAGCCATTTTCATCAATCACCATCACCGTATATAAGGAATCGGCGGCAGTCTGTGGCGTAAAGGTTGGGTCGGGACAATCATCACAACTTATCAGGTCTGGATTGCTTGGAAACCATTGATAGCTGGCAAAATTACCTGCTAAGGTAACCTCTGCCGTCTCGCCTTCTTCGATACAAATCTCGTCAGGAGTATTAAAATTCGGACTGTCTACTGCTAAAAATTCCCAGCAATATTCCGACGGACAACCATTGATTACCGTGTCGCGGCACTCCATTTCGCCACCGAAAAAATACATGCTTGTACCCGTCGCCAGGATTTGAATAGAGTCGCCATCACAAAGTGGAACGTCAATCATGGTTTCGATTTCGACTACCGTTATGGTTATCGAACCACCGCCTGTACAGCCCGCTGCATCTGTGAATTCAACGGTATAAGTTGTTGTTTCTGTAGGCGAAACAGTTTGGGAGACTGCGTTGGGATTGGTAATGCCTGGGCCGGTCCAGGTGTAGTTAATCGCTGGGGTGGTTTGTAGTAAAACAAAGTCGCCTTCGCAGATGGTTTGGTTGGGAGTGAGTACATTTGGAACGGGTTGAACCGCCACATTGACGGTATTCATCACGACACAACCCGCGCTACTTTCATCCGTCAAAATATAGGTGAATGTCACAATATCGTTGGTCATGTTTTCTGCGCTAAAGGTGGTTTCTGCACAGTCTGTACAAGTGATATTGTTGCTGGTATTCCAGGAATAAGTATGCCCGGAAAGATTATTGACACCAATTTGAATCGCATCACCGCTACAGACAAATTCGGTCGGTAAAGTACTCTCCAGGGCACCGTCAATACCAATGGCATCTGAGTTACAAGCACAATTGTTATTTTCATCAAAAACAGCGAGAATTTGGCAAATTTGGTCAGCAGGGAAATTAGCTGTACCGCCTACATTTACCGTTTGTCCTATGCCAATTGTGCTGTTGGTCATTGCAGAACTTACGAAGGTATCTCCCGCCGAAAGTTGTCCGTCACCGTCATTATCTAAGTAAAAATCAATGGTAATGGTTTCATTCGTTGCTGCGCCAGCGTTCGTGATATCGACAGCAAAATCAACGGTTGTGCCATTTCCAGTAATGTTTAAATTCGACAAGTTTAAAATAGGAAATTCGGTTTCTATTATAAAATCAGCCATTCCCGTTTCCACTAAAATGGAACACAATGTCCCGTCTGCAATACAAACAGCTGATTGTGTTTGTAAGGTTTGTACTAAAATGTTTTCACCATCACAATCCAATCCAAAACCGGTTGCGGTAAGCGTAAAAGAAATATTGGTATTCGGCGGTAAGTCGGCATTCATTGCCCATTTTAAAACTTGCTGTCCGTTGACATTTTCAATCGTCGGTTCGCCCGCAACCGCATTTGCGCCCGCAATATAAGACCCCGCCACATACATTGCATTTGCGGGAAGCGTCACAAAAACGCTGTCATTTGGTAGCGTCATACCATCCGCTTGCATGTTCACCGTAAAGGTAAAATCAGCACCACAGCCAATTGGCGTAACGCCTTCGGGCATGATAGAAATTGTAGATTCGTACGGCGGAATCACACCTTCAATATTAATGGGGACAGAGGCTTTGCTCAATTCATTGGTCGGTTCGTCGCAATTTTGGGTTGCTGTTGCCGTAAATTCCATAAAAGAACTGGACACAAATCCACATTCAGTGGTCACTAAAAATCGGATACTCGCGGAGTGATTTGGGGTAAATTGAAACCCTTGTAAACCATTTGTTGCGATGTCATTATTCAAACTGGAAATGTCCCAGGAATAAACGCTACCAGTTAAAACGGGGTCCGCAATGGGTTGAAAAGCTGTACCTGTAGGATACGCCAATTCGCTTGAACCGGGCACTAAATTGATGCCTGGCGGCAAAATAGCATCCAGGTTTACATTATAAACTGCGCCCAATTGCGCGTTAAAAATTTCGATGGTATGGTACGGAATTTCTTCACATAAATCAAATGGGCCAATGGGACTAACCACGTCCATTTCTAATTCTCCAGGAGGCGATGTGACGAAGATGTCTACCGTTTGTGCATGACAGGGGGTATCATTTAGATTGGTATATGGGTTGCAATTCCACCCAAAGTTTAAGGTAACTGTTTCCATGTCACAGCTTGTATTGACGCCGCTGAGTTGATAATTTTCAGAAAAATTAATAGGAAAATCACCCAGTTGATACAGCCCGTTATTTGCAGGAACAACCATGCCTGTTGTCAAATTTGTTAATACAAAATCAGTCACTTGCCCGTTTGCAGAAGTTGGATAAAACCAAACATTTGGTGCAGGGTCAGTGAAGGCTGTTGGAAAATTGGTTAAGCTAAAATCCCAAACTGCCATATTGTCAAAACTGGTGTAATTGAAATCGTCAGGAGTCAAAAACAAGGCAGGTCTTATAGGATTCAATGTCCCTAAATTGGTCTGAATGGTATCCATTGGAAACTCGGGTTCAGGCAGGAATTCTGGAATATCAATAACCGCATGAATCGACAAGGGTAGTGGCATTTCTTGCGTACACGGCAATTCCCAAAGATGTCTAAAACGCATGGTAAAACCTTCATCCAATAACGGCATTTGATAATCAAGCAAGTCAAAATCATAATTGCCATTTCCAAAAGTTACAGGATTTAGCGGTTCGAGATTGACCAGAGTTGGGCCTTGCTGATATTGTAAAAAAGTCAATTCCGATTCAAGTAGGGTAGAAATGGGATTAACGTTGTATTCCCAGGTCAGTATTTTCGCTAAATTTCTAAATTCAAAAGGGAAAAAATTACCCGCACCAAGCAACAAATCGAAGCGAATGCCACCAGGTTCGTCTGATGGTTCACAAGGTGGAATATTAACAAAACCATTAGAAAAGAAATACCGATACCCCGACAATTGCCAAGGTACAAACTGACAATTACAGACAAATGGAAAATCTTGGATTTCTCCTGGGTTATTGAAAAAACCAATAGAAGTCCCTGTTCTTAAATTGACTGCTTCTGGTAAACTTACTGGATTTATCACATTATAAATCACTTTATGCTTTGCTTCAAAAATAACTGAATCTCCTTGATTGAAAGTAAAATTAGCCGGGATGTCGCACCCTAATCCAGCCAATGTCAATGGTGAAATATCGTACGTGTAAGTATTCAACAGTACTATATCCAAAACTTCTTCAGGACGTGTATTCGGAACGGGAAGAACGGCTTGTAAGGTATCGACTACTACAGGGTCGCCGAGGTCACACAGGTAGACTGCACCAGTGCTGGCATCGACAATTTTAACAGATGCGCCTAAGTCTTCAAAACCATGTTCATTTGTCATCAATAGACGATTGAACACTTGATTTAGCGCAGGAAATCCTTCGATGCCCGCGTCGGCTGTATGTGCTTCAAATTGCACGGTAATTGCGCCATATCGCAAATCTTCGCCCGGTATATCAATCACAACTGCCCCTGCAACATCGGTTTGCAAAGTATCGCCCGCCAATGCCCGATTTTGTCGAACCTGGTCAAAATCGAGGTCACCAGTTGCATCTTCAAAACGGTCATCATTATTGTCGGGTTCCCCGTAATTGACTCGATTGAAATCCATTGAGTAATCCAAATAACCAACAATTGGAATATTGCAAATTGAATCTGCTTCACATTCATAGGTCAACTCAAAATCATCGCAAGCACGAATACCACAAGCATTCGTATTGGTCGTATCGAGATTAACTAAGGTTTCAACAAAAACCTGAAAATTGCCTGGCGCACCTACTCCGGTACATTGTACGATACAGGACGTATTGAAAATAGTATCGCATTCTGGAACTTCGATGCATTCCAAATCACAATCGAAAGAAACGTTAAAATCGGTATTGACATCCAGTTCACCTAATGGAATCGGATAAGTGTAAGTGATGGTACTTGGACCACCATTTGGGGCAGTGACTATTTCAAAATCAATAGCAGGAACGCCGCCTAATGCCATCGAATTGAGTGTATTGCTCGAATGCCAACTCAATCCGCACGGTAACGTATATTCGACTTCAAGAAATCCAGATGAATCCTGAGTAATCGGTGATGACAAATTATACGTTAAGGTATATACTTCATCGTCCATCAGATTTTCACCAATTTGATACGTGACAATGCCTTGTAAAGAAACATTATCCACGCCGGCACTCGACCCTGCACCTTCTACCACTTCACCTTCAGGACAAGATTTTTTATAGGCAAATTCATATAAAAAATTAGGGACGCCATCCTCGCAATCTACTGCACAAACATAGGCTTCCCAGCTAATAATTATGCTTTGTCCAGCAGCTAAAGCAGGAATGCTAAAAACGATTGTTTCAAAAATATTGGTCACCGTGCCGCAATCATCAAAGATAAGCGGAGTAAATGGGGTCAAATCTAAATCCAGTAAAACACCTGCGCTATCAATTGTCACCGTCGTTGGGTCAATGCCAGAAAGTCCAGCAGCTTCATTGCCAAGAGTGATGGCAATATCAGTGGCGGGTTGTAGCCCATTATTTGTAATTTCAATCTGCTGAATCGCTGGTTCACTACCACAAAAATCAGCAGGCACTGAAGGCAACGGATTGAAAACTAAATTAGGATTATCAAAACTTGGCGTTAAATTAATCAAGGCAGTTCCCACCTGTTGCTGGCAAATTTCATTATTACAACCCCAACTGACCGTAATCGTAGAATTAACTTGATTTTCCATAAAACCACAGTCCGTAATCGTGACGGTTTCGGTTACAAGAATGACTTCATTCAGTTCAAACAGTCCATCACCATCGCCAATTGTCATAAAATCTTCCGCAGTCAACATCATTTGAAAAGAAGTTGGCGTATCCGTTGTCACCATTCCCAAATCGGTGCTAACATCAATTGTTCCGCCCATTCGGTTATCTGAAAATGTGATTTTTGACAATGCGCCCAATCGCGTATTTTGAATGGCAATGACCCGAGTAAAAACGTCACCTTTTGTCCCGGTAAATTCATCATTGGTCAGACTCAAAATTTGCAACAATGCAGTCTCAATATCATATGGAATCGTGGTCACGTTATTGCTACCATCAGTCCAGTTGAGATTGTAAGTATTGGTAAATAATGCTCCACCGTCAATCGCTGCAATCAATTCGCAATCGGTCAAGGCTTGAAAAGAAATGGAAATTATATCACCCGGACCGATATTTTCGACCCCAAAAACGGGATTGTTTGGGTTAGAAACATTGGATTCCGTAGCATTGGTGACACTATTTTCAAAATAGGTAATGCCATCAGGCAAAACGGCGTCCAGCAAAACCATTTTAGCAGAATCCAATAAATTATTGGTCAGGGTGACGGTGAAGGTCGCTGTATCGCAGACCGTAATTTCAGAAGAACTATCGTAGGTAATTGCAACAGTTTGTGCGAACGAATTGAGAGAGAACAGCAATGCTGTTATCAATGTAATCAAGCTGTGAGCTTTCATAAGCGTGAGAGTTTATAGGTATAAAAATTAGAGTATTTGCTGTCTTGAGTTTCCTTTGAGATGCCAATCTAAGAAAAAATGCTGCTTGGGAGGTAGTGTTTTCGGAAAGAAAATGCATTAGATATTAATACCTGCGGTATGCACACATCTCGACTTGGTCATTA
>CAYUNA010000292.1:0-6025 GCA_964445895.1 uncultured Saprospiraceae bacterium
CGCGAATTAAATAAACTTCGGTTCTTGAAGGTTATTTAGTTCGCGTTCCTAAGTATAAATTCTCCAATCATATTTTCTTCTTCTTCCAAAAAATGCCTACATTTCGGCTTTGAAAATACGAGTAGTGAGTTACTAGTTACGAGTTGTGAATTACAGATTACGTAAAAGAGTATGTTTTGATGGTTAAAAAACCACACCTAATTTTGAAAACACATCACTTACGCAACCTGCAATTTATAACCCACAACTCATAACCCGCAATTCGAAACACAACAAACATGCTAGAAGTAATTATTGGTCTCATTTTCACCTACCTATTATTAAGTTTATTAGTTACTACAGTCAACGAATTGATGGCCTCCTGGCGGGGTTGGCGTGGACATTTTTTAGAAGAAGGATTAAAGAAGATTTTGGAATGGAAAGACGACAAAACAGTCTTTGCCAATTTCAAAGAAAATGCCATGTATCAACAATTGGAAAATGATGGAAAAGTAGTTGGGCGTATTTCCAAAGCCCCGTCTTACTTGAGCTCGGAGTCATTTGTCAATATTTTATTCAAAGCCATGCGGGGCAATTTGACCGCAAAGGAATTGATTCATCAGTTGCCACCACAAAGCAAAATTCGGGTAGCATTAGGGGATTTAAAAGGCGAAACTAAAGATGCATTAGCTGTTTTTAGAATGCGGACAAATAATTTATATGAGGAATTACAAGTCATTTTAAACAATAAAGAAGACCGCGAAGCTAATGTCGAAGCCCTCATCAATTCTTTGCCAGCAGGCAGTAAATTACAGGATGTTGTTTGGAGTTTTTGGAGAGAATCCAATGGAAAAGTAGATGTTTTTCAAGTGAAAGTGGACATGTGGTACACGGAATTAATTGCCGTATTGGATGGCAAGCCCAATGTTAGAAATATCCTTAATCAGATACCTGAACAAAGCAAATTGCGCAAAGTACTTGACCAACTTTGGGAAGATAGCAACGAAGATTTGGACACCTTCAAAGGTAGTGTGCAGGGCTGGTACAATGAACTCATGGAACGGGCAAGCGGCTGGTATAAAAAGCACATTCAACTGGTGACTTTTTTATTTGGGTTAGTGATTGCAGTGGCATTGAATGCAGATACCTTTAGTATCTATGAGCGATTGTCCACCAATTCTTCCGCACGACAAGATGTTGTTCGTATGGCGACAGATTATGTCAATAAAAATGAACAAACAATTGCTGAACCTTCCTTACGCGCGCCGAATGCACAAGAAATCACACAGAAAATTGATAAGTTATTAAAAGACGATATCGATGAAGCCAAAAATCCATTGGGTTTGGGTTGGCGAACGTATCGAGAGGATTTTGCATTTTTAGATCAGGATATTTGGGACTGGTTGCAACGTATTGCAGGGTGGTTGGTGACGGCTTTGGCAATTTCTTTGGGTGCGCCATTTTGGTTTGACTTATTAAAAAAATTCGTGCGCGTACGGGGGTCGGGAGATTTGCCAGCAGGCTCAAATTCTACGAAAGTGGTGATTAATACGGAATCGTCGCGTGTACAGGCGCAAACCCAGAATAAAGGGTAGTTAAGTGCATCGTAGTCTTTAGGATTGTGCGAATTTTAGTTATATTATTTGTTCATTTTCTATCTTCTGTCCATCCGCACCACGAGAGAAATTCTCACAGAGGGAGCAAAAAGAAAATTAGTGGTGCGGTCGGACAGAAGATAGAAAATGAACTACACCAAAATTTTACGAATTATTAATTTTCAATTTGCGGGGCTATTGTTTCATTTACAATACTATTACCAAAGGAACGCGAGCTAAATAACCTTCGGTTCCTAAGCATCCGCTCGCAATATTTTAAATATCACATTTTTCTCCAGATTCATCACAAAAGCATAACATTCTCCTCTTTTTTATAATTATGTCGTTTTCCGAACATTTGCTTAGTTTTTTGAAATAGATGTTTAAACATTAGTTTCATTGAAAACGTTTACTAAGCACATTCTAAAATTTTACAAAACTAACTTTAACATGAAATCAATCATTGGAATCATCGCTTTTACATTGGCAAGTATTTTTAGTAGCCAAGCACAGACAGATGCCTTTTTTAATCAAACAGATGCTTTTATGAAAAAGCACGTTCGACAAGGCAAAGTTAACTACCAAACAGCAAAAAGTGATGCTAATTTAAACCAGCTTATTACACAAATTGCTAATCAAGATTTGACAAAATTAAGCGGTAAAACTAAGCAAGCCTTTTTAATTAATGCCTATAACTTATTGGTCATCAAAGGTGCAACAGAAGTTTACCCAACCAACTCCGTTCAAACGGTTAGCGGTTTTTTTGATAGCAAAAAGCACACAGTTGGCGGCAAGAAAATGACCTTAAATTCTTTAGAAAAAGACCTATTGTTAAAAGAATTTGGTGATGCACGTTTCCACTTCGTATTGGTTTGTGGTGCATTGGGCTGTCCTCCAATTACGGATTTTGCCTATACACCCGCAAAATTAGAACAGCAAAAAGAAACGCAGACTCGATTGGCGTTGAATGACCCTAATTTTGTCAAAATTAACAATAGCGCAAAGCAGGTTCAATTGAGCCAAATTTTTAACTGGTACGCCAATGATTTTGGTGGCAAAAAATCAACTGCAATTGACTTTATCAACAAATATCGAGATGCTAAAATCTCAACCGATTACAAGGTCAGTTTTTATGAATATGATTGGACTTTGAACGAGCAAACGGGTAGCACTTCTGCATTGGGAACAGAAGCAAACGGAGGAAACTCTGCCAATCGTTATGTTGTGTCGGCAGCAATTCCAAAAGGTACAGTGGAATTGAAAATTTTCAATAATTTGTATTCTCAACGAACTGGAAATGGGCAAGACCTTACCACTCGTACTAATTTTTTCACCACTTTTGTGAGTGCATTATATGGTGTAAATGACCGGTTTAATGCGGGTATAGACTTACGATACCGTCGAGTAAGCATTAATCCTTTGCCTTCGTCGCCATTTTCGGTTTTGGGTTCGGGTGATGAATTGACACGATCAGGTGTGCCGACTATTGGTCCAAAGATTCGCTGGGCACCGACAGCAAAATTACCTAACTTCTCCGTACAAAGTCAATTTTGGATTCCGTTGGGTAACGATTTAGAAAGTGACGAAAATTTTGTTTTTTTAGACTGGAATGAAGCTACCTGGTGGACGCAATTTTTCAATGATTTTACCCTTAATGATAATTTTTCTCTTTTCACAGAGGTTGATTTTCAATGGGAAGATATTGGAGATTTTGATCGTATTTCGACCCCTGCAACCGTTATTTTAAGCTACTTCCCTAATCCAAAGACGACACTTTACGCTTTGACAGGCTACGCACCAAGATGGGCAAGTGGTGATTTTGATTATTTTGCACAAGCTGGTGTTGGGGCAAAATATCAGGTTACTCCAGATTTTGAAGTAGAATTACTTTACACTGGATTTACCGACACGAGTTTGCGGGAAAACAATGGTGATGCAGCGACGTTTAACTTAGGAATGCGTTTCTCTTTATTTTAAATAATATGACTAAAAAAAATAGTCGGGAAGGAGCGATAAATCCAAAAATATTTATCGCTCCTTTTTACGTTTTGTAAATTTGCGAAATGAAGTTTAAAACAATGACAAAGTGGGTACTATTTTTTACATTTAAAATGCTGACTATCAACTTTTTAAATGCTCAATTAACCATAGAATCGATAACATTTGACGGTTTAAAAAAGACGAAAGAAACCCATCTGCAACGATTCTTAGATAGTAAAGTTGGGACAGATTTTTCAATAGAAACATTGGATGCAGAAGTGCAAAAGTTAAAAAATCTGAATGCTATTGCTAATGCAGATTTCAAAATAGACACAACAGGAAGCACAGTTAGAATCACTTACAACATAGAAGAAGCCCTCACGCTTTTTCCCATCATTAACTTTGGTGGCGTGGAAGGGAATGTCTGGTTTCAATTAGGTTTTACTGACCTCAATTTCTTAGGAAAAGGAATGCAGTTATCCGCTTTTTATCAAAATAATGACCGCCGAAATAATTACAGCTTGTATTATCGAGTACCCTATATTAACGGAAGTCGTTGGGGAGCATCGGTGAGCTTTTTGAAATGGGCATCGCGCGAACCGCTGTATTTTGATGAGGGCGAAGTTTTTTATAATTATGATAATTTGAGCTACGGAGGAACCGTAATTTATGAACTCGATTTTAATCATAATATCGAATTTGGAGGTTCGTATTTTATTGAAACATACGGTAAAGCTAGCGAACAACCGCTCGAAAATCCACCGGGCCCCGATCAACTCCGACAACCCAAAGCGTTGATTAAATTGCTTCACAATCTAAACCGCATCAACTACCACTATTTCTATTTATTTGGGCTTTCTAATTCCATAAATTTACAAACGGTTCATAATATTGATGATGGAACATGGTTTAATATAGTTCTAAATGACACCCGTTTTTTTAAACGAATTGGTAAAAAAGGTAACTTGGGTGCTCGGCTTCGACTTGGCATTTCGACCAATAATGATACACCTTTTGCGCCCTTCGTATTGGATAGTCAAGTTAATATTAGAGGCGCAGGTAACCGGATTGATAGAGGTACGGGTGTTTTGGTGCTAAATTTGGAATATCGCCACACTGTTTTTGATAAAAAATTATTTGCAGGACAAGTTGTCGGATTTTCAGACCTTGGTACTTGGCGAAATCCAGGTGGAGATTTAAACGATTTAATAGATGGTGAAAATTTTCGTCCTTTCGCAGGCGGTGGCTTCCGACTTATTTATAAAAAAGCATTTGACGCTATTTTGCGATTAGATTATGGTGTGGATGTACGAAACACGAAAGAACGTGGATTTGTACTGGGTTTTGGACAGTATTTTTAAGGCCTTTGGGTTGTTGATTTTTAGTACGGGAGCTTGTAAAAAATAACCTACCGTTCAAAAGAATAAAGACCAACAACCCATAGACCTTAAATCTATCCTAATAAAACACCTGCCTCTTTCTTAATTGCCTGCAACGCCTTATCCAACGCAGTGAAATCTTGTCCATTCATATAATTCAATAACATATTTGAGTAATCATTGCCCGGTGCTTTCGGTTCTAATTTTTCTGCTACTCCGTTGATGATATTGACGGTGTCGTCGCGAGCGATTTTTACGATTTGCCACAATTGGTCAGAAACATAAACTTGCTGAGTAATGTTGTGTTCAAATTCTTGCTGAATTGCAATCAACATCGACAAACGTAGCAAACCAGCATTTTGATTGTCAGATTTCAAACGTAGTAATAAATTTGGAATAGAAATACGTTCACAAAACAGCGACAAACGTTCATACGCCTGCAATTTCAAAGGCGTCGTCGTACTACTGTGCTTTTGCTGATATTCTAATCTTTTAATTTGATACTCTTTATTCAAAAACTGCTTCATCATAAAATAAACAGTCGCAAAAACCACCAAAGCGGGGATGGTTATCTTTAATAATTCAAAAAAAACAAGCATAGATTAGTTATTGATTATTAGAGCATGTCTAGTTTTTTACTTCCTGAAAACTATACATGCTCTTAGTTGATTTGGTTGATTTGAAGTTTTTATTAAAAATTTGCGCTAAATAAGCGATTTTTATTCAAATGCTATTGATTTTAAAAATCGTTTTTACAATAAATAAATACCTGGACAAAATTAGTTGGAGTATACATGAGTCATTCCGAATTTTTAATTCAATGAAATGCGGTATGCATCTCGGCGTTTTTAAAGGGGAAAACCCTTGAGCCGCGCGTAATTTATTTTCTTCCGAGAACATTTTCGGCTCAAAATGCTCAGCGAACAGATTAAACTAAAAATTCGGGATAACTTATGTATTTACTTGAGGAACGGAAGAATTTAGAAAAGTTACAGCTTATATCAAAAAATAAGTGCTTAGTTCTACTTTGGCACTTTAGTACAGTGTAACAAAAGTTTATTTAGATTATCAGGAGGGAGAAAATTGCAAATT
>CAYUNA010000293.1:0-6024 GCA_964445895.1 uncultured Saprospiraceae bacterium
TTTCCGCTTATCTCTTGAGTTCCTCAATGAAAAACTACAGTACTCCCCTTCAGGAGTCGGGGGTGATGAATGATAAACTGAGATTGCAAAACTTCGTACACTCCTAATTGCTAATTGCAAACCCCTCATTGTCAAAAATCCGCTCCGCCACCATCTCCTCAAACGCTGCCAAACTCACAGGATTAACAAAGTAACTAATATGATCACAAGCAATTTCTTTTCTAACAAATTGCGTCCCATCATTCAATGCCTGTTGGCTCGAAATCGTAACACAAATATCATTCGGATGCTTGAATAGTAGTAAATCCAACGCCGTATAATGACCTCGACTTTTGAACCGTGCCAGCACTTTTTTGAGTAAGCTTTGGCGTTCGTCAGTCATTGCCGCCTTAATGAGTTGGGTATTGCCATTGATAATGGAATACGGAATCGTCGGGGTTGTCCCATCATTCAAGGCTGCTGTAAAATCTGATTTTGGATTCATCTGCCCCAAGGTAATTTGTACTTTTTTCAAAAAACGCCCTGCCAACGCTAATGGTATTAAATAGGGTTGTAAAAACGATGCACCATTCACCGCATTGGTGAGTAGCATCGTTGCCATTTCTTGCACGTCTGACCATTCGCTACCGCCGTTGGGTGACCCAAATTGAAATAAATGCTGTACCATTTGGTCGCCACCCAATTTCTCAATCATCCACCGACTCACCAATCCGCCCATCGAATGCGCATAAATATGTAAGGTATGCCCGTGATTTTCGCCGAGTCCTGCTTTTTCTAACGCGGCTTTAAAATCGGCTGCTGTCTGCTGAATTTTTGTACTCAAATTTTCATAATCAAACGTCAAAACAACATCGTAGTAACTATTCAAATCCTTACCATTGGGTAATTTTACCCGCCGTACGGACTTCGCCATCTCTTTGGTATCGCCAATAATACCATGGATAAAAACCGCTACTTTCTTCGGTTCTCCTGCCGAAATTGTCGCATTTATCGCTGCCAAATCCTTTTTCAAATACGTCATTTCATCTGGAGAAGTCACCTCAACTTGCTGCAATAACGGATGTTGATAAAAGACCTTGGTTACCTTTTGAAAAAATATTTTAATTGAACCGCCTAAGCTACGGGTCTGTCCAGAAGGCGTCTCATCGGGTAATGTTTGAATGATGACATTGCCTTCCTCATCGGTCGTACCCAATGGATAAAATAGTCCCGTTTTAGCATCTACACCCCAGGGAATCATCACCTCTTCCTCCATGTTCATCTCTTCAAAATTCAGCATGACCGGGGTTTCGGAGGTGACTTGGTCTTTATTTTTAGTATCATAAATTTCCAATACTTCCAAACCATCGGACTGTTGCATTCCACGCGTCAAAGCCGTGACTCCCGTCTTGTCTGTATTGGTAAAAAATGGCGGTAATGGATAATCTAAACTACGAGTTACTTCTTTTAAATTGGTTAAAGAAGCCTTGCCAGCAAAGCCGTCGGGCGTCGTGATTTTGATATTTTGCAAGGTGGCTGTACCATCGGCTAATTTGACTTCGGTGAATGGTCGGGTGATTTTGAATTCTACATCAAATACAGTCCAGTCCTCGCCTGCATATTGCTTTGGTCGGCGTCCACCTCGATTGGTATCCGCCTCTTCGCCTTTCACATCCAGCGGCAAGGCATTCTGCTGGGCATATACCCGTTCCATTTCTTTGGTAGAAACAAAAATTCGGAAATAATCCGTAATTTCATTGACCCCCCAGGTCAAATAAGCATCATCCAACCAGGCCTCCGTTTTCGCTAAGACCTGCCCTTCATCTTCATAATGTAAAACCTGAGTTTGCCCTTTTTCTAATCGAATATTGGTATTAAAATTCATCGGCGAATTCACCCCAAAAGCCGCATCCAAATAAACGCCATTGATAAAATAATCCTTCGTATTGCTCTTATTGGTCACTTTTACTTGCCAAACCTGCCCGCGTTCTTCCGTTTCTCCATCTTCTGTTACTTCTTCAATTTTCAAATGAATCGGTTCTGTAGGATTGATAAAATCCTCTTTTTTATCTGTTGCCTTCGTCTCTAAAGGACTCTCAAAAACCGAAATCTTTATATCTATCTCCGACCTATCAATTTTCGATTTTGGATTGGCAATTGGCAATATTTTTTCCCAATAAGCGACTGCATCTATACATTTTGAAAAGTCATTCAAATTGGTTTTTGGCACTCTTTTGAAAACAGGAACTTGCTCACCACTTTTTGTTAAAATCAAGCTATCGCCTAACATTTTAATGGTATATAAAGCGTCGTTCTCTGCTTTTTCCCATTTTATTTTTAAAAAATCTGCCAAACTTGCCTTGACTCTTTTTGCCAAATCACTCGAAACTTCTTTCCCCATAAATAGCGACAATCCAGGTTGACTTTCAGCAGAAACGGTAGCGGTATATTGTACATTTTTATCCATGCCGCCCATGCCCATGACTTTTGAAGAATTGTCCAATACTTTCGTAATTTCTACTTCTTTACCATTTTCTAATTGTAAAAGCAAAGCACCATCAGTATTGTCCAAACTCAATCCCTGCAAACCTCCCGCATCTACCTTCCACACTCCTTTTTTCTTATCAAAATATACCAAATACGGTACACCTTTCACCTCCTTCAATCCTAAAAATCCTTGAGCATCATACGTTCCTTCCAATTGCGGGTGCTGCTGAACGGTTCGGTTTTCCATTAAAATCCGCGTCCGTTGCATCAATTCCTGATACGACTGATGAATCCCGCCATTTTCTAAAACCTCTAGTAAAGAATAGGTAAATACGCCGCGGGAGATTCCACCAAAATCCTTTTCCTTTGCCAACTCATTATCGCGGGCAGCTGCCAATAATACATGGTTGCTCGGTGGTGCATTGACCTTACCGTCCTTCTTTTCGTAATCTTCAAAACCAAGATAATCGCTTACCATTTGTGGCGTATGATTCGGCAGTAACTTCCTCGACCGCCACCCTTCCATCGACCGAGTAGCCGACCCAGAATGGCAACAATCCATCATTGCCAAAAAATGAACGTTTTTATCATTGATAGCTTTCCAAATCAAATATCCCAACTCCTTGTCCATCAAGTCCCGACCACCTGAAATTCGGCTATCATGACAAACAATGCTTTCGTTCATCCCATTTGGATTCGTCCAAAACGCTTCGGGTGCGACTGCCTGCGAACCATGTCCAGAATAATAAAAGAAGCAACAATCATCGGTTTTTGCGTTTTTGAAATGATTAAAACCAGCGATAATATTGGCGCGGGTAGCGTTGTGGTCAGTAATGGTCTTAGGAACAAATTCAAGGCTTTGCGCAGCTGCATAGCGTTTCAAGAATTGCTGAACCGCCATCATATCATTGACTGCACCATTTAAATTATGGGAAGGAATTGCGTATTTATCAATCGCAATAAACAGGGCATGTAGTTTTCTCATTAGGTTTTGTTTTCAAATTAGCAATAAATTGGTTCTTGATGGTAGAAAGGCTAAAATTGGGGAAATTTTAATAATTTACAAAGAGAATAGCGTAGGAATAGTAAAGTTTTTTCAATTTTTTGCGCTTAAGTACATGACTCTATTTATCTGGATATTTTGACAGGATGTTTTTCCGCTATTTTCCTCTTAAAAATAGTTCCATGATGCAGACCATGCAACGATTTTTAAAAGAAAACTAAACTGTCATTTCGACCGAAGTGGAGAAAGAAAAAATCTCTCTGTCAAAATTATCCACATAAATAGTGTCATGTACTTAGGAACGCGAAGTAAATAACTTAACATTCTTGAGAGGTCTTTTTCTATCTTCTATCCGCCCGCACCACCTGATTATTTTTTATAGACGGAGCAAAAGATGGATTTTTCATAAAAATCCAGTTTTTGCTCCGTCTGAAAAAAGAAATTCGTGGTGCGGGCGGATAGAAAATAGTTGAATAACGGAATTGTGATTGAAAAATCATCAAATTAATAATCAAGTCGAGACGTGTGCATACGGTAAGTACTCAGTACAGTGTATGAAAATTTTCTTTATGTTTTCCTCAGTGCACAAAGCCACATCGCTTTTTTACCAACAAAGGACAAAAAAATCTGTTACGCTACTATCAAATAGTTCTACTTTTGCAGAACACCACAAATGACATTACTTGATTTTAAAATATGAAAGATAAAACTACCACATTGGACGAAGTACCAAAACCGAAATTGTCGCAAGAGAGTTTCCGCGAAGCCTTGCGTGCATTCGAATTTATTCAGCCCTACAAATGGCATTTTTTTGGTGGAATTTTCTTATTGTTTTTGACCAGTGTCTTATTTATGGGGCTCCCCTATTTGATTGGAGAAATGATTGACGTGGCTGACGGAAAATCCAAAATGGGTCTAACACTTAATCAAGTTGGTGTGGTCATGGCAGTCATTTTGGTAGCACAAGGATTGTTTGGTTATATGCGGGTTTTGATGTTTGCAAAAGTCAGTGAATATGGAGTTGCCGACATTCGTAAAGCCGTTTTTCAAAAGATAATTTCCTTACCAATTCCCTTTTTTGAAGAGAATAAAACGGGGGATTTGATTAGCCGTTTGACTGGTGATGTTGACAAATTATACAGCACCTTTTCCATCACTTTAGCGGAGTTTTTGCGGCAAATCATCATTTTGATTGTGGGAATAACCATGCTCGCGATTACCACTCCGAAGTTGTCCTTAATCATGCTGGGAACGATTCCTGTCGTTGTCATTTTTGCTATCTTTTTTGGTCGCTATATTCGGAGACTTTCCAAAGAACGACAGAAAGAATTAGCTGAATCTAACGCCATTTTGGGAGAAGCGGTGCAGTCTATTCAAGTGGTCAAAGCCTTCGTTAGTGAGATTTCGGAAGTCAACAAATATGGTTCGTCAATAGGCAAGGTCGTCAATATTGCCATGAAATATGCTGGAGGTCGCGCCTTGTTTGCTGTGTTTATTATCATCATTTTATTTGGTGCGTTGTTTTTCATTATCTACTCTGGCGCGAGTTTGGTACAGTCGGGTGTGATGACTTCAGGTGACTTGGTTTCTTTTGTGACCATTACGTTTATTATTGGCGGGTCTATCGCCAGTCTCGGTAATTTTTACCCCCAAATTCTTGGCGCATTGGGGGCATCTGAACGCTTGCGCGAAATTTTACGGATGCAACCCGAAGTCGATATTGAAACGACCAAAACGGTTACTCCAATTCCAGTTGAAGGCAATATTCAATTCAAAAATGTAGCTTTTCAATATCCTACTCGTCCTGATATTCCTGTTTTGAAAGGCATTAATTTGGATATCAAAGCAGGTCAAAAAGTCGCTTTGGTGGGCCCGAGTGGTGTGGGAAAATCAACGATTATTCAGCTATTGTTGCGTTTTTATAATATTTCAAATGGAGACATTTTAGTGGATGGTAAAAGCATTTATCATCATAACCTCCGAAATTTCCGCGCCAATATGTCCATCGTTCCTCAAGAAGTTATCCTTTTTGCGGGTACGATTCGCGACAATATTTTATATGGAAAACCTGACGCGACGGAAGCAGAAGTCTTAGCCGCTGCGCAGCAATCCAACTCGTGGGAATTCATCAATTCGTTTCCCGAAGGATTGGATACCACCATCGGCGAACGCGGTATCAAACTTTCTGGCGGACAGCGTCAACGCATCGCTATTGCCCGTGCCATTTTGGTCAATCCCGCGATTTTGCTACTCGATGAAGCAACTTCTTCTCTCGATGGCGATTCAGAACAAATCGTACAAGATGCCCTCGAAAAACTCATGGAAGGCCGCACCTCCATCATTATTGCTCACCGCTTGACCACCATTCGGGATGTTGATAAAATCTATGTTTTAGAAAACGGTATCATCTCCGAACAAGGCACACATCAGCAGTTGTTGGAGAACGAAAATGGCTTCTATAATACGCAAATAAAACGGTCATTTGATATGGCGTAAGTGCTAAGTGCCTCGTAGTAATTAATTCGGTAAAATTTTTAGACAAGATTTTTTCTTTC
>CAYUNA010000294.1:0-6022 GCA_964445895.1 uncultured Saprospiraceae bacterium
AGTACTGATGATTTGTTGGGGAATATTTTTGGAAGGTTTTGTATTGGAAAGTAACTACTCCTCAAAAAAATCATCATACTCATTCCCTTTCCGTTTAACCTTCTCTGTCCGTTTCAATGGGGGCAACTCCAACTTCGGCTCATCATCTACCACTTCTTCATATTCAATAAAATCCTCTTCAACTGGAGTACGGCTACCGTCAGCTGGTTCAAATTGCCCTTGCATTTCTTTCACTTTCTTTTTAAAAAGCGCTTTTCCTAGTAAAAATAATGCAACCAATGGAAATGCCACCAAAGACAACAATGTTGCACCAACGCCTGCCACGAGGTTTCGTTTTCCTAAATTGATTAGCCATTTTCCATAATTGGTTACGCCTTTAAAATCCAATAACAGGGCAGCTATAAAAATTACGGGCGAGACATACCAAAGAATCAGGAAGACAAATTTGGCAACATAGAATAAAGCGACAAAAAATAGTAAAAAGAAAATGATGCTAATAATGCCACCAAAGGGAGAACTCGATTGAGTACGATAAGTCATTGATTGTTATATTTTAAGACTTCGATTTTGGTCGAAGTGAGTATTTTTTATTTTAGTAGAATTATTTGTAAATAAGTCTAATATAGAACCTTAAAGTTAACCATAAGTTTTGAAAAATACCAAAGGATTAGACGAGATAAATCGTTGGGAGGGATTGATTACTTGAATGATTCGATAAAAAGAACATTTTTTAAAAATAGAATTTGTTAGTTTTGCCATCTGATAAGTGCCTCGTAGTAATTAATTCGGTAAAATTTTTAGACAAGATTTTTTCTTTCTCCACTTCGGTCGAAATGACAGCTTAGTTTTGCTTTAAAAATTCTTGAATAGCCGTTGTTATTGAAGAAATTTTAAAGGAAAAATAGCGGAAAAAAGCATGCCCCGAGGAAAATTCGAGGGGATGTTTAAAAATTACCGAATTAATTACTACGAGGCACTTATTACTTTTTTCTAATTTAAAGCCTTGAGAAAATTGAGCATACCAACACAAAAAGTCCGCACACCGCTGCGCTATCCAGGGGGGAAAAGTCGAGCATTGAAATCGATTATTCCATTAGTTCCCAAAGATTTTAAAGAGTTTCGAGAACCGTTCGTTGGTGGTGGTTCGGTGTTTATTTATTTGCGACAAGCGTTTCTGGACAGACAGTTTTGGATAAATGATTTATATGCTGAATTGTATGAATTTTGGGATGTAGCGGGTAAAGATATTGATAAATTACTGGGACAAATATGGACATGGCGACGGCAATATAAAGATGGCCGAGAGTTACACCGTTTTTTAGTGGACAATATGGGAACGTTTTCAAAAGTAAAAAAAGCAGCTGCCTTTTTTATCCTCAATCGCATCACTTTTTCGGGAACTTCTGAGAGTGGGGGGTATTCTAAAATGGCATTTGAAAAGCGTTTTACCGAATCCAGCATTACCCGAGTGGAGGCCATTATTCCCATTATGGAAAAGGTTAAAGTAACAAATTTAGATTTTCAAAAGGTTATCGAGACGCCAGGTGAGGATGTATTTTTATATTTGGATCCTCCTTATTATTCTGCCGCAAAATCTGGTTTATACGGTAAGAATGGCAATATGCACAAGGGCTTCAATCACGAACGATTAGCAAAAACTTTACGAAAATCGCCGCATCGCTGGTTGATTACTTATGATGATAGTGAGTATATCCGAGACTTATTTTCTTTTGCTAAAATTACAAACTGGAATTTGACTTATGGCATGAGAAATGTGAATAAAGATGCGAAACAGAAAGCAACGGAGATTTTTGTGTCGAATTATTGATTTTGCAAATCGCAAGTTTCAACTAAATTTCTTAACACTGTCCAAGTACTTATCTAAAGTTGACAGAGATTCGAGTGAAACAATAATATCAATCAGACATTTTTATAGGCTTGACAGTAAACCCCTTCTTTTTTAGTAATCTTAAGACCCCTTTTTTGCCGCCTAAATGTCCTGCCCCAATTGCCGCAAAAATGGTATGCTGATTGGTAAATTCAGCAATGCGATTTGCCATGATTGTGTTACGACTGTAAAGCAAAATTTTTCGCTTGTCACCCGCCCCTTTTTTAGCCCCTTGAAATAACTTTTGAAAATCTCCCGCCACATAATCCCGAACGCTTTTTTGCATTGCTTTCCGATATTTTTTAGTGTTTTTTCCAATATCAATCAAGCCTTTGATTTGGTAGTCTATGGATAGATTCTCTAGCGTTTTCAGTTGTTCTTGCCAGGTTTCGATACCAAGTAAGATTTTATTTTCTCCTTTGGCAAAACTCCATAAATGACTATCCAAAGCTTGGTCTTGGTCTTTTGACAGCAATTGCTCGCCTATCAGATTGTTGATAAAAAGTGGTTGGAGTCGTTTAAAATAATCTAAATCGATTTTAAACGATTTGAGAATGGATTTACGAAGTTTAGCGTATTTTTTTTCAGGAATAAAATCGGTCAACGTTTTGCCATCAGGCAAGTAGACCATGTCTTGTGGAATGTGCGTTTGTCCTTCATCCAGGTTATATTCAGTGGCAAATGCATCGCAATTTTGAATCGTCGTTTCAATAAAATCTAAGTGCTGAAATGCGGCATTGTCTCGCACATGCATGGTACCAAAAACATAGGAAAATTCGCTTTGGTCAGAGCGACTGATTTGCCAAAGTAGAGTTTTATTCTTTAATTTCATGTAATGATTGACGGAGAAAAATGAAAGGTATAGCGGTGTAAAATCAGCGGAGACTGCATAGTGAATATTGGTAAAATGACCGAGAGAACCCCAACCATTTTACCAATAAACAAGGGTGTTTATTTTGTTTCGTATTCAAACGGGAGTACTTTTGAGTTTTTCACCGTTGATAAAGTCATCAATGTTTTTAATCGCTCGATTTCTTCAATTTGAGACAATGTCTTAAACAACAATTGCTCATAGGTTGGAATATCTTTACAAATAATTTTAATCAAAAAGTCAGCCTCACCTGTGATAATGTAACACTCTACAATCTCATCGATAGACTTGATTTTTTCCAAAAATTGGTTCAACGCATTTTCTTTTTGCCATGCCAAAGAAACCAAAACGAAAGTCTGTACATTCAAACCAATCGCCTGTGGACGAATTTGTGCATGATAGCTTTCTACTGTATTATTAAGTTCTAATTTTTTTACACGCTCTAAAGTTGGTGCAGGAGAAAGTCCAATTTTTTTGGATAAGTCAAGATTTGTAATTTTACTATTCTCTTGCAAAATTTTAAGAATCTTCAAGTCTATGCGATCTAATTTGTCGGCCATAGGAATATTAGTTTTAGTTATTGAATTTTTAAAATATCGCGCAAAAGTAAGAGGTTTTAGAATAAAAAACAAGAAAACTTTAAAATAACCTTCGGAAATTTTATAACACCTTCTTTTTGATAGTTAATTAGAATAATATTTGGGCTGTTGAATCTGTTGTTATCATAAGCATTTAAATTAAATCTTTACATCGAAATATTTTTAATGTATTTTCAAAACTCATGTGTAGACATAAAAAAAAGCAGAAAAGCCAATTGCCTACCTGCCTTTTTAGGAAGTTTTGCTAAAGTAGTAAGTCAACTTATCATAATTAGCTTGACTTACTACTAAAGTTACTTCATCGCTTCCACCGTATACCCTTCTTCTCTCAATAATGCAATCACGCCATATTGACCACCTAAATGTCCTGCCCCAACGGCAAACATCGTCGGCATTGCTCGCATTTGTTCGCCCATAATCGGAATCCAGTTTTTGTTACGCATCACCAATAATAAATCTTCGTAGCCTTCCAAACCGCCTTCTTCTCCTTCAAACATCGTCTGCATCCCTTGAATATCCTGGTCTTTATACAACTGAACCATCGCGGCAAATTGTTCATCACCTGAATCACCTGCATTAATCGCATCTATCAACATCTTCGCTTGCGCCTCGTAAGGAATGCTGTCAAACATACTCATCTGAAACTCGGCAGTCTCCAAACCACCCATTTTTTTATCGTCCGCTTGTCCCATTTTCATCAACTCCATTTCATAAGAAACAATTTCGCCCGTTGCCATTCCACCACCGCCCGATAAATCCATATCCGCCAAAACGGTCAAAAACATCGGTTTGATGCGTTCAAATAAAAACATCGGCAATCCTTTCTTTTCAAAATGCGCTTTGACCATTTTATACTCGTCTTCCGTCAGCAAATCACTCAACGATTTATTATCCGCCATAAACGCCTTCGTCAATAAGCCCATCTGTGCGCTCAAGTCCGTCATATCCTCCATATTGATTTCAAACGTCATCATATCCGTCTCTTTGACTGCCTGTTTAGTAGCTTCCGTCAAGAAAAAATCTTCTTTATCAATCATGTGAATCGTGCCATAGAGATAGGAGGCTGTTTTCAAATCATTACCCGTAATTTTCCAAAGCAAGGCCTTTTCTTTCGGTAAAAAATCGTTAACCAATGCCACCTGTTCATCTGCGGGTACGGCTTCTTTTTGTAAATCAACTTGCGCAAAACTTATTTGAACAATCAAAAAGAGCGCAAAAAATGTCAATAAATTCTTCATATTATATTAGTATAGTTTTCGTTGAATTATCAATAATTTTTAAGTCAAAAAAAAGCATTAGACCTACTTTGAAATCAGCGATAATCATAAAAATCAGCACCATCAGCGTCAAAAAATCCTACCAATGATATGATCGATACGGATATCGAACATGGTACATTTTCTTAATTTCAATCAACACTTTCTCCCGCAATTCCTCCATATTTTCTTTCGTCACCGCTGAGATGAAAATGTTATCGTGTTCAAATTCATTTTTTAAATTTGCTTTCAAATCTCGCTCAATATCCTGCTTCACTTTATCTTCCAGCAAATCATCAAAATAACGTTCGCGGTACAAATCTATTTTATTAAACACCAAAATCGTCGGTTTTTCCAGCGCACCAAGGTCTTTTAACGTTTCATTGACAGTCCGCAGGTGGTCTTCGTATTGCGGATGCGCCATATCGACGACGTGCAGCAGGATATCACTCTCGCGCACTTCATCCAAAGTCGATTTAAAACTTTCAATCAAATGCGTCGGCAATTTTCGAATAAAACCAACCGTGTCAGACAGTAAAAACGGTACGCCTTCATAAGCCACCTTGCGCACCGTCGTATCCAAAGTCGCAAATAATTTGTCTTCTGCAAATACATCTGCTTTGGTCAGCACATTCATAATCGTGGACTTCCCCGCATTCGTATAACCAACCAATGCCACCCGAATCAATTCCCCGCGATTCTTGCGCTGCGTCATATTTTGCTGGTCAATTTTCTTCAACTTATCCTTCAGTAACGAAATCTTATCGCGAATAATCCGTCTATCCGTTTCAATCTCTTTCTCTCCCGGACCCCGCATTCCGATACCACCCCGCTGCCGTTCCAGGTGAGTCCAAAGCCCTCTAAGCCGCGGCAAGAGATAACTCATTTGTGCTACTTCGACCTGCGTTTTGGCTTGTGCTGTCTGCGCCCGACTCGCAAAAATATCGAGAATCAGCGTACTTCTGTCCACGATTTTGACCTTCAACGCTTCTTCAATAATATTGGTCTGCTTGCCCGTCAAGTCATCATCAAAAATCACCAGACTAATTTCTTCATGTTCTTCGATGTACTCCGCAATTTCTTCAAGTTTACCCTTTCCAACGAAAGTTCGGCGGTCAGGGTGCGCGAGTTTTTGCGTGAATTTCTTCACCGTTTTCGCACCAGCGGTTAGGGCTAAAAATTCCAGTTCGTCCAGATATTCTTTGACCTGTTCTTCCGTCTGCTGCTGCGTGATGACGCCGATAAGCAACGCGTATTCAGTCTTCTTTTTAAGTCCCGAATTTTGCTGTTTGCCAATCGTCCATTCGGCAGCTGCCCGTTCTTTGGCGCGGCGGTCAATTGGGGCGTTTCTTTTGTCGTTTCTTTTTCTATTTTGTGCCATTAAGGTGGTTTATTTTTTTGATTGGTT
>CAYUNA010000295.1:0-5999 GCA_964445895.1 uncultured Saprospiraceae bacterium
TCGTGGTGCGGGCGGATAGAAAAAAGTTAAAGAACTGGATTGTATTTGAAAAACCATCAAATTAATAACCAAGTCGAGATGTGTGCATACCGTAGGTACTTAAGTACGCGTGATAATTAATCTACAATCATTGTTTCTTTATCTAATTCTTGCTGCATCATTCCTTCAGGTAATTCTCTAAATTCATACTGTTGATTTCGTAAGCGCGGTGTGTACCCAACTTCTCGAATCGCCTCTTGAATACCATCTGCCGTAAAACGAAAACGTGCCCCTGCTGCTGATACCACATTTTCTTCAATCATAATACTACCAAAATCATTTGCGCCCGCTTCGAGGCAGATTTGTGCTACTGATTTTCCAACCGTCAACCACGATGCTTGAATATTGACTACATTCGGCAACATAATTCGACTCATCGCAATCATGCGGATATATTCATCGCCCGTACAAGTATTTCGTGCTCGTTTAATGCGTTTTAAAATGGTGTCTTCATCTTGAAATGGCCAGGGAATAAAGGCAAGAAAACCTTTCGCTTCAGCAGGCTTTTTTGCTTGAACTTCTCGCAGCCATACCAGATGTTCCATCCGTTCGTAATTCGTCTCGATGTGTCCAAACATCATGGTCGCAGAGGTGGTCATGTTGATATTATGAGCAGCATGCATGATGTCGAGCCATTCTTTTCCTCCACATTTCCCTTTAGAAATCAAGCGGCGAACACGGTCATTTAAAATCTCCGCACCGGCTCCTGGTAAAGAATCCATACCCGACTCTTGCAAGGCTTTAAGGACTTCTGTGTGGGTCGATTTTTCTAATTTGGTAATATGTGCAATCTCTGGTGGTCCTAGTGCGTGCAATTTCAAATTAGGATATAAAGTCTTTAATTCTTTAAATAATTTACAATAATAATCCAACCCCAAATCAGGGTGATGCCCGCCTTGGAGCAGCAATTGTTCCCCGCCAAATTTGAAAGTCTCCTCAATTTTCACCTTGTATTCTTCAATCGTTGTTGTGTAGGCCTCTTCGTGCCCTGGTCGACGGTAGAAATTGCAAAACTTACAATTGGCAATACATACATTTGTCGTGTTGGAGTTGCGGTCAATAATCCATGTAACTTCCTTACCAGGCACATGGTGTTGCCGCAATTGATTGCCGACAAACATCAATTCTGCCGTCGTCGCATTTTCAAATAAGAAAACACCCTCTTCTGCGGTCAAGAAGTCTAAATCTAAGGCGCGTTTTAATAAATTATTGACATTCATATTGATAGATATTGGTTGATTATGTTGATTGGTTATTTGGGGAAGTTCACTTTTCAAAGAGAGAAACAAAGATACGAAAGTTGGGTTTTGAATTTTGAAGTATATTTTTCAGGATAGATTTAAATAAAAGTAGATTTTTAAGAATACAAAAGTTTTAGAAACTTTTGTATTTTCTATACAGCATTTCCTGTATTAACGAACAAAGCCGCCGACACACTTGGCATCGGCGGCTTTGTTTAAAAAAAAACTTACGGCTAACTTAACTTAGACAATTGACTTGATGTAACACAAACTGTGGGCTATCAATCATCTGCCATCAACTGTAAATCTTATTTTCCAGCTTTTTTATTCGCGCTTTTTTTCGCCAATATTTCTTTCCACTCCTTAATAGAAGCATCGTTGCGACGAACATAATCATTATTATCTGCTTTCATCGCCATTTCTTTTGACCGTTCTGCTGCTGCGATTGCGTCAATATGCTTGCCCATTTTTGCTAAAATTTGAGATTCTAAGCGTAATTGCCAGAATTTAGCATCAATTTCATTTGCTTTTTGAATCCACTCCAATGCTTGTGCATCACCTTTTTCATTGTCATAGTAGTATCGAGCCGCTGCATAGTAATCACCACGACCTGGACCACCCATTACTTTTTTGATATCTGCTTCTACTTTAGAGTCTACTTCTACTTCAAAAGGGATTTCGACTAGCGTGTTTTCCCATATCAATTCCAAAGATGCTTTTGTGCCTTTCATCTCACCAATATTGATAAGAAAAGATTCTACATTAACATCCATTTTCTGTGGCTTTGCATCAACGGCTACTACTGGTGTTTTGCCTTTGTAGCTTGACCAACTTCCTTTGTCATACTTGTGGAAATGAATGTTCCAAACTGCTGCACCCGGCTTGGTCAATAATGCGTAAGATCCTGCTTTCAAATCTTTTCCAGCAACTTTTACATCGTCAGAAAAGGTCACTTTAGTTGCAGCGTTCGCACCTGTACGCCACATTTCACCATAAGGCACTAGTCCATCAGCAGCGAAAATTTTTCGTCCTTTTACACTTGGTCGAGAGTATTCAACGGTTACTTTAGTTAATCCTACTTCTTGCTCCATTTTACAAGATGGAGAAGGGGCAGGTGTATTGATTTGCGCGGTCATGGTTAAAGTTGCAATCGCAATCGCAAAAATTGTAAGCAATCCTTTTTTCATGTTATATGAATTTGTTTTTTAATTAGAAATCAGTTAGAAGTGCAAATTTACACTTAATTCTACGAAATGGGAAATGAAGCATAAATATCACAAAAATGTTTAACGTTTATTTAAGCTGGATGTTTAGTTGACATTACTTTTGCGTAGTTAGAATGTCTTCTAAAAACGATTTCATTTTCTTTCGTTTAGATGTTTCTATTCTATTTTCGGCAAAGGAAGCAGCCAACTCATTGGGTTGTTTCGACGTTTTTATGCCCTCTATATTCAGTTGCTTTGCTTTTGTTGACATTTCTACTTTTTCATTTAAAATGGTCTTAGAAGAGTTATCAACCATTTTTTTATTCGACTCGTTCACTTGCTTTTTATCTTCTTTTCTAAAGTTTGCTTTTAAATTCAAAAAGAAATTTTCATAATATTTAAAAGACAAATGCGACATTAAAATAGTCAAACCAATTGTCAAGACATTGATAAAGATAATAACGGCGACGTCTGGCAACGCAACTTTTCCCTGCAATTTTGTAAAAATGAAAAGCACAACGTTCACCACAATCATATGATACATATACACGCCATAGCTGACTTTTCCAAGGTATATCCAAGCGCGATTTTTGATGATGAAAATAGGATTTGGATTGCGGCTAATATTTAAAACAAAAAGTCCAAAAATCACCATGCTGGCAAAGTGATACAGCGGTTCGGGCATTATTTTAAATACATTTGTTAAAAAGTAAATACCGACTAATCCTGTCAAAACATATTGCAACGGCTTATTTAATAACAACCATTTATCTTTGCCCTGGTGGTTTAAAACAGAAAGTAAACCACCGAAAGAGAAGTAGAAAAACAATACATAATATTTAGCGAAAAACTGGTAGGGTTCAAAGAAATAAATTAAAAAGAAGACGATTGAAAAGCCCAGAAGAAAAGGGACAAATCGTTTTTTTGCCAGAAAATAAGACACAGGAGCTATCAATAAATAAAATTGTTCCTCAATGCCTATCGACCAGAGAATATTAAGGATACCGCCAGGTTCAAAAAGGACTTGAAATACATTTGGTAAAAAGGCAACGCAAAGAAAAATTCCCGTTAAAACGTCGTAATTGGTTTCGTACGGAATTCCCGTGGCAGGTAATATCAAATGATAAAAAAGGAATCCGAAAATCAGCACAAAATAATAAACGGGATAAATCCGTAATATTCGGCGGAGATAGAAATTTTTGATACTAATCGTTCCCGTCTTTTCTTTCTCTGCAAATAGCGACCTAATAATCAAGAAACCACTCAACGTAAAAAATACGAAAACTGCTTCTGACCCCTTATGAAAAATCGGAAATGCATCAAAAGCAGGCAACCCAACCGTGCGAGAGATGGAAGGAATGTGATAAATCACAACCATGGAAGCCAATAAAAACCGAAGTGGATCTAAATTTGGAAATTTCTTTGACATGCGATAAGCATTATATAATAAGCCTTCTGCCGTTGGCAAAAGTATTCTCATAGTTTATAAAAATAAAGGCATTTAACGTGTTTTCAATGGAAAAATTTCTATTAGGGAGGAAGAACACGGGGAGGACTTCAAAGCAAAATTAAATTATTTAAGCAAAGAAATCATAATTTTAGCTGTTTTATTTTTGTTTTCTCGTCCGAGTTTTGAACTTCACGGCCAATTTCCGTAAAAATACAGAACGTAGAATGACGAATCAACAAATAGAATTAGCTTTATCTGAATTATTTGAGCAGTGGGCAGGCGAATCGCCAACACTAATTTTACCGCTTGCGCCGAGTGCATCGCCACGCATTTATTATCGATTGTCCTCAAAAAACAAAGTGGCAGTCGGAGCATATAACTTGGATAAAAAAGAAAATATCGCATTTCTTTCCTTTTCTAAGCATTTTAAAGCGAAAGGAATGCCTGTGCCTGAAATTTATGTGGAAGATTTGGAACGAAATATTTATTTGCAGGAAGACTTAGGCGCCACCACTTTGTATAGTTATTTACTCAAAAAAGGCGACTTGTTTCCAGATTATTTAATCCAGATTTATAAAAAAGTAGTAGAACGATTGGCACATTTACAAATTAAAGGAAGCCAGGATTTAGATTACTCTGTCTGCTATCCCCGTGAGCATTTTGACAAGCAATCCATGCTTTGGGATTTCAATACGTTTAAATATTATTTTTTAAAATTGGCAAAAATCCCTTTTGATGAGCAAGCTTTAGAAGATGATATGCACCGTTTTTCGGATTATCTTTTGGAAACTGATACGGAGAATTTCATGTTTCGGGACTTCCAGACTCGAAATATTATGATTAAAAATGGAGAGCCGTATTTTATTGATTATCAAGGTGGTCGAAAAGGGGCGTTGCAATATGATTTAGCATCTCTTTTATATCAAAGTAAAGCCAATATTCCACAAGATATTAGAGAAGAATTGGTTGACCATTATTTGGATACCGCTGAAAAGTTGACAATAATAGACCGCAAAAAATTTCGGGAACATTTTTATAGTTATGTGCTGATGCGCTGTATTCAAGTGTTTGGAACGTATGGTTTTCGGGGGCTTTATGAACGCAAAGAGTATTTCATCAAAAGCATTCCTTTCGCAATTCGCAATGTCAAGTTTGTTTTAGAAAATGCGAAACCACCGATTAAAATCCCTGAATTAGAAAAGGCTTTACGCGCCGTCGTCGCTACTAAAGCATTTGAACCTTTTGATAAAATTAAAGGCTCGTCCAGCTTGTTGACGGTTAAAATTCATAGTTTTTCTTACAAACGCGGCATTCCCGAAGACACTAGCGGGCACGGGGAGGGCTTCGTTTTTGATTGTCGTTTTATTCACAATCCAGGGCGATATGAGCCGTATAAAAAATTAACTGGTCGCGATGAATCGGTGATTAATTTTTTACAGCACCATTCTAATATTACCGAATTTTTAAATGAAGCCTTTCGCATTGTTGATAAGGCAGTAGAGAATTATATTGAAAGAAGTTTCACCAATCTCGCGGTTAATTTTGGCTGCACGGGCGGACAACATCGTTCGGTTTATTCCGCAGACGCTTTAGCCAAGCATTTAACCGAAAAATACGGCGTAAAGGTGGAACTAAAACACATCGAACAAGAGTTGAAGAATTGGAAAAATTAATGTCCTTAGCAAATTTGCAAAAACGATTTCTTTTAACGTATCTTTGCGTTTCCTCCGCTTCGGTCGGAATGACAGGACTTTCTTTTTCAATTCGACCGTTCCACCTTTGTCATTTCGACCGAAGTGGAGAAACACCCACGTGACGGAATTGGTAGACGTGCTACCTTGAGGGGGTAGTGTCCTTCGGACGTGCTGGTTCGACTCCAGTCGTGGGTACTAAAGACTAACATTTTGATTAATGTTGGTCTTTTTTTATGGCTAAAATACAAAAGCCCAGTATCTCGAACAAAAATACTGGGCTTTTGAGTTTTAAATAAGGTTAAGAATTGTCTCTATAAACAAGAATCGCCCTTACCAAGTCACTTGAACCTGATAAGGGCGATAAAAAAGT
>CAYUNA010000296.1:0-5997 GCA_964445895.1 uncultured Saprospiraceae bacterium
ATCCATCAGAAGATAAAGCAACTTGAGTAATTTCATCACAAACAGCTACTGGAGCGGTTAAATCTGCAATTTCTAAATTATAAGTTGTTGACTGACCAACATTTCCACAGCCATCTTCTGCTGTCCACACTACGAAATAGTTACCCACTGGTAATGCAGGATTGATTAATCCATTGTCACCAATATTTGCAACAGCTGAATTCAAAGCAATGTCTGAGTAAACATAACCGTTGATTTCAACAACACCTGTACAATTATCCGTTGCGGTACCCAATGCGATTGGTCCCTGACCTTTACATGGCTGTGGGTGCGCGCCTGGAATATTGGCATTCACAATAATATCTGCACCAGATACGATAGGTGCAACTTCGTCAATTACTTTAATTACTTGTACATTATCTTCACCCAAAGCATTTGAAGTGATGATGTTACCTGTACACCAATCTAAAACAGTCCACGTTCGAACGATTTTGAATACTGGAGAATCAGTACTTGCTTCAAAACCACAAGCCTCCACTACTACATCTGCAAAAGTATAACCGTATTGACAGTATACACCGTCAATTTCAGTTGGAATACCAGAACCTGTCGGCAAGTTAGTCGCACCTAATGATTGAGTTAATAAGAAGTTGTTAACTGGAATACTTCTCAAGTCCCAAGCAGTACTGCCTGGAAACAACTGATAAGATACACCAAAACCATTAGAGATATTTGGATTAATATTAATCGGGTTGATGATGTATGGGTGTGCCGCGTATTGCTCACAAGACCATACAAGGTCATCTGGAAAGTTCACTTGGTCAGCGTCCGGACGAGCTACCGAAACTGTTCGAGTACAAGTCTCAGAAGTATTTCCTTGATTATCAACTGCTACATACGTTTGTGTGTAAGCTACCAAATTATCATCACAAGCATCATCATCAGCTAAAGCTTGGTCAACTAATGTAATGGTTGGGTTGGTATCACAGTTGTCTAACGCCATTGGCGGAGTTACTGTTCCGATAGATTGCGTACAAGTAATGGTACGGTCAAGGCAAAGAATCTCTGGAGCTAATTTATCTTCTACAGACACACTCGCCCAACAGCTATTTGGATTATCACTACATGCATCTGTTACGGTTACGATGTAAGTTTCACCGATATTATCAGCAGTCAAAACGTTTCCAGTTACCCCTGCGATATTAAGAATGAATGCACCATTTTGGTCACCTTCCAAAATCATATCCGGAACAAGTGTTACCGAACAGTCTTCATCTAAAGAAATTTGTACGTTATCATTACAAGAAACTGTACCTGCCGGCTCACCTACAAATAAAGTATAAGCATAATCAGCAGTACAACCAGGCATGGTTGCATCACCTGCATCTGCGTCAAAAACTACGTTAATGATATATTCACCTGCGCCTAATGCCGCCAAATCTAAAGAAACATCCGTAGTTGTTCCAGCAGTTGTCATTCCAGAAAATTCAGAATTGCCATCAACTGTTACGTCCAATTGACCACCGACATCAGGAGTTATTGAAAAATCAAATGTGCCATCTGCAACACAAATGTTATTGAATTCGTCTAAAGTCGCAACGTTCAAGTTCGGGTAAGTACAAGTGTTGTTAATTGACAACATTTCTCCTGTAAACAAGTTAGTTGCTGTCAAAGAATAACCTACTCCATCAACGTGAACTCCTGCCAATTGGTAAATACCTGAACCAGTTGCCGTCTCTGTAAACTGAGCCCCCAATACAGAAAATAATGGGTAAACAGTCCCCGGAATTGCTTGCTGACTTGGATTCATTCCATTAACAACAAACAAGCCGTTAACTGAAGTAACTTGCCAAATGCCACCAGAAGGTGCTACGATTTCAATCAACTCACCAAATTGTCCGTCAGTATCATTCGTTGCATTATCCAAACAAACACATGGGTCAGCAATAGAAATACTTGCCAAACAAAGGCTTGCGTGGAAACCTAAATCTTCGTTGAAGTTTTGAGGGAACTCATCCCATTCCATAGCTACATCAAAAGCATCAAATGGGTTGTTGTTTCCAACCAATACGTCAACTCGTTTTAGAATTGTCTCATTTTGAGAGTAGGTTGCAGAATTTCCAATTTGACCAATTGCATCAATAACAGTATTTCCAAAAGATAATGTTACAGCATCGTTTCCATTCCAAAATGTACCGCCAGCTGCTAAATCTGCTTCTGCCAAAAATTCAGCCGCAGAATCATCATCACAAACAACATATACATCACCAGAAGCCAACATTCCACTTAATAATATAGTATTGTTAGGTGTTGTTGCTCCATTATTATAAATTCTAATTTCATAACCAGTCAAATCAACTGCTCCGATAGTTGGGTTATAAATTTCTACACATTTATTGTTTCCAGAACCTTCAATGTATTCAGAAAAGAACAACTCACTACAAGGTCCGGTAGAACAAGCTGCAGGTGCGCCACCTTCAACCATATCAAAGCCAAAACAATCAGAATTATCTGAAAATTGAGCTATTACAGAAAGGTCTCCAGGAACGGTAGCAGCAGTAATCGTCAACATTTCTCCAGCAGCGTCAATTCCCGCAGCAGGTAAGGTTTCTGTAGCAATAACCTCACTTCCACCAAAAACCGTAAGTACCAAATCACCCGTAGTAGGCGGTGTAGTATAAGTAACCATTACATCAAATGTAAATGTATCATCTGCATCATCATCATCAGTACCACCGTCGTCGCAAGCAGAAATATTTGAAATCGTCACTGCATCAATTGTACAATCACAAATATCTGAAGCAATCTCAATATCACTCACTCTCCAGCGGCTGTATCCACCATCATCTATGTATTGAAAGGCAACATAAAAGTTAGCCAAGTCAGCAGCAGGAATTGCAGTCAAATCAACCAACTGCGCGCCATCTACATTATCAAACGTAGCTAAAGTCGTCCAAGTTGCTGCATTTGGGTCACCAGCTCCAGTATAGTCAGAAGACCATCGAACCAATAAATCAGTTGCACCAAAAGCCTCGTCCGTTGTGAATGTAAAATCCAAACCAGCAGCTCCGGTATAATCTAACAATGGAGAAATCGTCCAAAATTCAACATCTTCATTACATCCACCACCACAAAAACCATTGAACTCATAGTTTTGAGTTCCAGCGTTCCATGCGCCAGTAGCAGTTACCATCGCATCATTGGTTACGACTTCATTAGTGAATGTACCAAAATCAGCAAAACAAGTAGAAGTTGGTGGTGGTGGCGGAGGTGGTGTAGCACCGCCCATATAAGTACCAATCGGAAATACTGAACCACAAGTTGCATTTGTAGCACAGCCATCCAAAGCATTTGGCCCTGAGAAAGTCCAGTTGCCAATCATAAATGTTGTACCATCTGGTCCAGTACCATCTACTCGATAAGCCCAACCATCAAGATATTCCCAAGCTTCACCTGATCCATCTGTGTTGATGTCACCAAACACATCTACTACCGCACCATTCATAAACAGCTCAATAGCATCATCACCGTTGATTCCCATTGAACCTGATGTATAGTCTGGTGCAAAACCAAAATAGTTCATGAATTCAGTAGCTTCAGAAGACACATATATATAGTCTCCCGCAGTAGCGGCAACTGCTGGAAAAGAGAACTCTTCATTATCTGTGCCCCCTCCGTTATTTGCCGAGCCTATACCATATATACTCAGGTCTGGAATGTTGTTAATGACATAGAGCTCTATGCCTTTAGGTGTCCCTCCCGTCAATGGTCCATCATAGGCACCAGTAATTACTAAATCCTGTGCATTGACTGACACCGCCAGCAGCAAACAGCAAATAGTTTTAAAAAATTTTGTAAAAAGATTCATTTTCCACGAGATTTTAAAATGTGTAATTTTATTATTTTGGTTAAATAGCGAAAGCCCATGCTGCGGACAACATAGGTTACAAATGTTTATTGATACTTATATTTTATACTCGGTAAAAGGGAATAACAAAATACGAAAGAGTGGTCCCCTTTCTGAAAGGAATTACTTTTCATGTGATTATAATTTGTTATACCGTTTTATTAGTTAAATCATTAACTAACAATTGTCAAACAAAAAATAATCCAAATTTTAAGAATAAAGTGAAATACTTAATTCGGTAGGAAAAAGATAGAATAACCAACAGAAGGTTATTCTAATTTATTTTATTTTATTTTGGATTATAATTTGTCTTACAGGAGCAAATGTAATAAAGATGGTTCGGTTTTCAAAAGATAGTTTAGATAAATTTTAATATTTAAAACAAAAAGCCCCTTTCATATTAATTGACTGATATTTCGTGGTGAAAACCTTTAGCTCATTGTCTAATATCCGAATCACTACGAAGACTTTCTCAAGTACGACTAATTATCGCCAATAACTCCTTCCCTTTTGACCTTGAAACAGGAACCGTAATCTCCGTAGAAAATGGAAAATGTAATCGATAACCCTGTGCGTTACCTGTGATTTTTTCAATCAAATTCAAATTAGCCATATAAGAACGATGGCATTTTTTAATATGATCAAATGGCACCTGTTTTTCCATATTAGACAAGGTGTTGCGGATAAGCGTTTTTTTCAAATTACCGTCTTCCAAAAAATGAACTTCGACATAATTACTTGCAGATTGAATATAAACTAAGTTTCTTAAAGGGATTTCTAAGGCAGGATTTTCATTCTCATCGGTTAAGGAAATAAGTTCAACTTGCTCTTTGGCAGGCGCAATTTTTTCAGTCAAATCTTCTGCAATTTGCCGATGTTTTTTTAACTTATTGTTGTTATCCAATAAAGTGATAATGAGGCCTGGAAATAAACCAATGACGCCAACAATCGGTAAAAAATTCATAAAATTACCCCAATGAAAAATTTGATTAAAAAACCAATTCATATAAAAATAAGACCCTATAAAAGATAAGAAGAAACCAAGTGCCAATACAGTTATCTGCTTCCAAACAACCCATTTGTCCTCGTCAAAATATTTTGGAAAAAGAAAAGGTAGACCCAGAAGTGTGAAGCCAAAGGATAAAAAAGCAATCAAACCATGTCCCGCCAAATAGATTTTCTTGTGAGGATGATGAAACGAATCTGTCCCAAACGGTTGGAAAACTATTAAAATAAACGCTACTAAAATACCAATAATCGACATCCGTACCAAAATGAGCTTGGTATCATCATAAAATGGATGTGGACGATTAAGGAGATTCGTCATTTAATTTTTTTTGGCAAAAATAGTAAAAAATATTGCTTAACAACCACCCAATAGCATCCAGATAATAGCAAATACAATTACGGTTGAAAAACAACCACCTCCTAACTTTTTTGCACCGTAGCCTGCTATCAATCCTCTGAAAATATTGTTCATAATACTGAACTTTTAATCGTTTAAATAATCTGATTTGATTGTAAAACGGGAGAGGATTCTCCAAGTTCAGCATAAACGAATAGTTCTTAAATGTCTCGTAGTAATTAAAAAACGATTACGCTCCTGTAATCAACTTTTTCAAAATCACAATCTGCCCCAAATGATAGTAACTATGCTCAATCATCGCATGAATATTTCGATGGTAATTACCGTATTTTTCATCAATAAAACCTTGCGCTAATTTTTCATCGGACATCTTTTCCACCAAATCTGCAAAGCGTTCGGCGTCTTGCCACATCTGCGCCAAAAGTGCCTGCCAATCGGCTTCTGAGTTAATCCCTGGCAAGTCAAAACTATATTTATCACGAATATCCAAAGGCCCGCCTGCCAAGACTTTCCCGATGCCTGCTACATAATAATTGACATGGTAAGCCAAATCTGCAATGGTGTTTAAATTCCCAATTTTTGTTTTGGCTTGCTCCCAAGTGACGTCCGATAGCTGTGTTTTTATATTGGTTGAAACCCAATTCCCATTCAAATATACCTCTCTAAATTGGTTAGCGATTTGTTGTGCGTATTTCATTGATTTAAAATATTATTTTGAATGCAAAAATAAAAAAAACAGATAAGT
>CAYUNA010000297.1:0-5997 GCA_964445895.1 uncultured Saprospiraceae bacterium
GAAATTGTTTTAAAACCTATCTGTTTATTTAAAACGAACGGTCACTGTTTCACCAATCCAACAGTTGATTTTCACTTTATCACCTGCTTTCACTTTCCGCATAAATCCTTCCTCCTTCTCTGGCTTATAGCTTGCATATTTATTCAATTTTTTGCTTGCATCTGCAGCTACTTCTGAATCAATAGACTTTGCATAAGCATACTTGTCAATCGCTGCCAAAATCGCCATACGCTGATCCCAGGCACCTTTTCCACATCCACTACTTGTTGAAGCATACATATCACCAATTAACATATATGGTTGTCCCCAACCTGACCGAAGACTCGCTGCTTTTCGTGCATTTTCCCGAGCACTTGAGTACTTTTTCATTTGACGGAATTCGATAGAAGCAATGTAAAAATAGTAGCTTGCCTTGTCATCATTTGATGTTGAAGGGTCAGCCAATGCTTCTTTAAATTTTGCAATCGCTTCACTATACTTTCCTTCCTTATTCAATGCAATACCATATTTTCCTGGATTAGCAGCATAAAATTCATCTAATTTCTCAGCATTCGCAGTCGTTACCAAACGGTCATATTTTCCTTTCAACTCAATCATCAATGGATCTGCATCTTCACAACCTTGCTGACCTAAGAAGTTGTAGATTTTTTTGATTAACTCAAAATCTTCTGGTGCTTCTCTGTACTCAGGCTCATATTTTGCTTTAAAAAATGCACAGTCAAAAATGTCATTTTCAATCGCTGCAAATACACCATTCATCGCATCTTTTGCCTGCTGATACAAATCTCGATAAGCTTCGTCTTCGTGATTTTCAATATTGTAATCTGCAATCTCATTCAATTTCACATAAATACCCCGTGCCGTTTCTGCATCCATTTTTTCCTTTTGGAAATTGTATACTGCCAAACTCGCATACGGTGTAAAAACTGAATATGGTGTGTTATTACCACTAGTTTCTACTGATATTTTACAAGCTTCTTCCAACTTACTATAAGGCGTCCGCAATACATAAAACATATCGTAAACTCGTGCCGCCAAGTATGCATCTTTTTCTTTTGGATAACATTCCAACAGTTGGTCGTACAACTTATAAATCTCCGCAGCATACTCTTTTTTCTTAGCCTCGTCAGTTTCACTATTAAATTTATGACGATAAATGTCAATACCATCTGAATAATGAGATGCACGTTCGCCATCTGCCGCAGGAGCGATTTCGAATACATTTTTCCAATGCGGAAATGCCTCGTCAAATTGTGGCGGGTCAGCTTTCACAAACTGTCGATACAATACGTGTTGTTCTTCAGCATAGTCTTTTTTCGGACTATCTTTCCATGTTTCACACTGTGCGCTCACGGAAACAGCCGAACCGAGTACAAAAGCGACTGCAATGGCTGTTTTAATAATTTGCTTGAATACTTTCATAATATTAATTAGTTTTAATTTTTAGTCGTTTAAATAAGTCTATGATTAATTGAACTTCCGTTTGAAGAACCAAGAATTATCATTTAAAGAGAATCCAACACTAACTTTGTAGAAGTTTTCATCAATTGTATCAGAATTGGTTTGCCCTACTTCAAAGGCAAAATTAACAAATGAGGTTCTTTGTCTCGATAAAACTATCGGAAAACCTGCTCCAAATGTTAATGCATACGTTTTCAAGTCCGTCAGCCGGGGGTCATCAAAATAATAACCACCAAGTCGATATGACACTCGTTTGAGATATTTATTATAAGACGCCGCATCTGGCGTTATTTGAAAACCACCTGAAATTCGATTAGATTTCGTCAATCTTAGTGGGTTTTCTTGATCAAAATCGGCAGCTGGGTTTTCATAATTACTCCAATCGGAGAAGGAATAATCCAAGCCAATCAACCATTTTTTCTTATGACGGTAAGTAACTCCAAAAGTCAACTCCATCGGCAATTTCCCTTTCTCTTTAACATTAATTTGACTTTGAATCGTATCTGCCACATTGATATATACCGTGTTCAAACGCGACCGAAGTCGGGTTGTTGTCGTCGTAAAATCAGTAGCGGTATGACCATAAGCTCCTACTGTCAGGGTTTGTTTGGGTGGAGCTTTAGGATCATTCGGATTTTTACCTAAATCAAATTTATACATCACCCCAATATCATACACAAATCCTTTGACACCAATGTCGTCCGTAAAAAGGTCTTGGTATGAAACTGGCAAATCCACAAAAAAGACATCCCGGTTATTTTCGATACTACCAAACAAGTACCCCAACGTCAATCCTCCTGAGAAGTTGCCGTATTGAATACCATTGCTCAACACAAATTTATTCGTTCCGCCATTACCAGAAAATTCCGTTCGTATGTCCCCCGTCGAAGGGTCATTGATGGTTTGTCGAACATCATAATTGACTGTAGTGTAAGGAATCAGAGCGAAATTCATTCCCCATTTCCATTTTGATATCTTACGGTCAAGTACTTGATTGAGTGAATTTTTTAAAGCAAATCCAAGTGATAGATAGCCTAAATTTCCATTCAAACTTTCTGACGTGGCGCCATTCAATTCAATTTCACTTTTTTCCAAAAACATTCCCGCTTCAAACGTTGCCGTTCGCAGATAGCCTAAAGAAGCTGGGTTTTGCAAATTCACGCGGTATGGGTCACCAAACCCGGCAGCAAATCCCCCCATTCCCAAAGTCGTTGCGGTATTTTGGTAAAAAAAATCACCTAAACCCAATCTTGAAAATGGCGACAATTCTTTTGGCACTTGTGCCATCATCGTCCAACTCGCCGCTACCAATAGTAGCAACATCCCTAACTTTTTCCAGTTATTCAACATAATTTAGTTTTTTCCTTTTGGAAAGTAGTTGAGTTATTTATTCAAAAAAAATTATTCAACTATTTTCAAAAAGTAAGAGCCTTTGCTCAATAATTAGAGAAATCAGAACTCAATTTTTCACAAATTTTAAAGTTCTTTTAACGATTCTCCAGAACGGCTCACAGTTTTCGGCTCACGACTCACAATGGATTTCAGTAAAAAAATTAGTATCCAATTTTCACTTCAATTCCTATGTATCTTGCGCTTTATCCTTTGTGCCATTAAAATTCAAAATTTCCAACAATCCCCATAGTACTAAATTTGGGCGCACAAATATCTTAGTTTTTAACGCTTTTCCAAAAAAATTAGCATCTCCTCCTGTTAATATTACTTGCATCCGACCAAACTCCGCTTCACAAGCATCAATAAAACCCTGCATTTCGTAAACTGCACCATATTGACCGCCGTTGCGCAGAGCTGTTTCGGTACTGATGCCCCAAATTTGGTCTTGCTCACCACGCTCAATTAATGGTAACTTTGCCGTAAATTCGTGCATCGCTCGCATCCGTAGATTAATACCGGGAGCAATGTTTCCACCCAAATATTCCTTTTTAGCAGTCAGCAAGTCGTATGTGATACACGTTCCAGCATCAATAACCAAGCAATTTTGATTAGAAAAAAAACGATATGCACCAACCACTGCTGCCAACCTATCCTTACCGAGTGTTTTCGGCGTTAGATACTTATTATATATAGGTAACGGTGTCTCAGCAGTCAATTGAAGGAAGTCAAAATTTTGCGTCAAAAATTCTAAAATATCCTCTGGGACTGTTTTTACACTTGAAAGGATGATTTTTTTAACAAAATGGTTGTACGCAAACGTTTCAATCTTTTCCATCGACCAGCTATCCCAAATTACTTTTTGAAACAATTGCTCGTTTTTGAACAACGCTAATTTAATCCGCGTATTTCCAATGTCGATGGCAAGAATCATGTGTTGAAATGTTGGAGTGCTATCGTGGTGACGTATTCCTGTACTCCACATAAATACGTTAACACGATAGCACCATGGAGTTTAATGTTTGAAATGCCGTGTCCCCGTCATCACCATCGCCAATCCATTTTCATCACAATAATCAATACTCAACTGGTCTTTAATCGAACCACCTGGCTGCGAAACAGCAGTAATGCCCGCTTTGTCAGCAATTTCGACACAATCAGGAAATGGAAAAAATGCATCAGACCCCATCACCGCACCCGTCAAGTCAAAACCGAAGGCTTTCGCTTTCACGATTGCTTGTTTGAGTGCATCCACACGAGAGGTTTGACCACAGCCCATACCAATCAATTGCTGGTTTTTGACTAAGGCAATTCCGTTAGATTTCAAATGCTTGACCGCGATATTGGCAAATTTCAAATCTGCTAATTCCGATGCAGTTGGTGCTTTTTTAGATACCGTTTTAAAGTCACCATCACCTTCAATTTTCAAGTCTGTATCTTGCTCAACTACACCATTTAATAGACTTTTGAAACTACGGCTTTGTACAAAAAAGTCTTTAATTTTCAATAAAACCCGCTTCTTCTTCGATTTCAATAGTTCTAATGCGTCAGCATCAAAGTCTGGCGCAATCAATACTTCGTAGAACAACTCGTTGATAGATTCTGCTGTCGCCAAATCGACCGTCGTATTGGTAATAAAAATACCACCAAATGCCGAAACATTATCACAGGCCAATGCTGCATCCCAGGCTTCTTTCACCGTCGAACGCGTTGCCAAACCACAAGTATTGGTATGTTTTAAAATTGCAAATGATGGCGCCGCATCCTTAAATTCACGCATAATTTGTACCGCTGCGTCAATATCCACTAAGTTATTATAAGAAATCGCTTTGCCGCTAATTTTATCAAAAACCTTGTCAAAGTCGCCATAAAAAACGCCGCTTTGGTGCGGATTTTCACCATATCTAAGAATGTCTGAACGGTGGATGCTGTGCTTAAATGACAAATCAGCCGTACCTTCATTAAAGTAATTGAATATAGCGATGTCATAATTTGAACTTACTTTAAACGTTCGGCGTGCAAATTCACGACGGTCAGCTAAGTCGGTAAATCCTTCCTTTTTCTTCAACAATTCCAAAAACATTTCGTATTCGTCTGCTGAAGGTATACAGACCACATCTTTATAATTTTTACCTGCTGCTCGAATCAACGAAACACCACCGATGTCAATCTTTTCAATAATTTCCAGCTCATCATCCGTTTTTGCTACCGTTTCTTCAAATGGATATAAATTGACAATCAATAAGTCAATTTCTGGAATTTCATACTCTGCCAATTGCGCCAAATGTGCCTCCTCCCGACGTGCCAACAATCCACCAAAAACTTTAGGGTGTAATGTTTTCACTCGGCCATCCAAAATTGATGGGTACGAAGTCAAATCTTCCACAGCTTGCACAGCAACGCCCAAGTCTTCAATAAATTTTTGCGTGCCTCCCGTCGAATAAATTTTTACGCCGAGTTTGTCTAATTCACGGACGATGTCTTCCAATCCGTCTTTATAATAAACGGAAATTAATGCTGATTTAATTTTTTTCATGGTCGATTTAGTGATTCGTTATAAGTGGCGCTATTGATTATTTGTTGACTCGTAAATTATGATTTTTCGACAAAAACCTGATTTTACTAAAAAAGAGTCAACAGCTAAAAAATATCGTTTTATCTCTAAAAAGCCGCAAAAGTACGGATTCATTACAAACACACCTAAACGAGTTCACATTTAGTTGGTGTTTTTTTTACATTTTCTAAAAACAAATAAAAATTTTGGTTAATTCATTTCAAAAAACGGCATCATTAGGTATTCAGAAACCTGACTTTTAGTATTTATTGGTTTTAAAAATCTGAAACATGCCTATATCTTTGCATCAACAATCAGGAAATAGAAACCTGATAATTGAAAATGGATATTTGAAAATTACATTGTTCTCTAATTTTTATTGTGCACTCAAAAGTTACGCACTCTCTTTTTCAAAAAATATTAATCTTCAAAATATCAAATGTTTGTTTTCTAAGTAACGATGAAATAATAAGTCCGCTAAGTGAACATTGTATTTTTTTTTCTTCACTTCGGTCGAAATGACAGTTTAGTTTTCTTTTAAAAGAGGGAATGTTGTTAGCGTCAGCGATACTATGACTGATTTTAAAAGGAAA
>CAYUNA010000298.1:0-5996 GCA_964445895.1 uncultured Saprospiraceae bacterium
TAAGACCAAACTTTCTCTCTCAAGAATGTCAATTTATTTATTTCGCGTTCCTTATTAAGGGTTATCAACAACTTGTTAGTTTTTTTTTCTGAATATTAAGATAGGAAAGGTTATTTTTGCAAAAACTACCCTTCAAGAAAAACCACAGGCTTGTTTTTATACCTAATGCCTTATTGACAGACAAGTCTTGTATAAACCATTGAAATTAATATTGTTATGAAATTTAGTGTTTCCTCATCCGAATTATTGAAACAACTGACTATTGCCAGTGGTGCCATTGGGTCAAATCCAGTTTTACCGATTTTGGAAGACTTTTTATTCACCATTGCTGAAAATAAATTGACCATCTCGGCGACTGATTTGGAAACTTCCATTTCTACCCAAATTGATGTAATGTCTGATGCCAACGGGAAAGTCGCTGTCCCTGCCCGAATTTTATTGGATACTTTAAAAGCTTTGCCAGAACAACCCATTACTTTTTCTATCAACGATGAAAATTTCGGTATCGAAATCACTTCAGCTTATGGAAAGTATAAATTGGCAGGCGAAAACGGAACGGATTTTCCGAAAATACCTGAAGCTGACGGTGTGGATTCTATCGCTGTGCCTGCGCCAGTTTTGGGCAATGCGATTAGTAAAACTTTGTTTGCCACCAGCAACGACGAATTACGACCAGCGATGACCGGTGTATATTTTCAAGTGGATTTTGATAAATTGACTTTCGTTGCAACAGATGCACATAAGTTGGTCAAATATACTTTTTCGGAAGTGACAAGTGAAGTTTCGACCTCGTTTATTGTTCCTAAAAAAGCCTTAAATTTATTAAAAAGTGCTCTACCAACAGGCGGTAATGTTGATTTTTCTTTTAACAAAGCCAACGCATTTTTTAGCTTCGACAATACCAATTTAGTTTGCCGATTGATTGATGCTCGCTATCCAGATTATAATGCAGTCATTCCAGTTGATAATCCAAATTTATTGACGTTGCCACGTAAAGACTTTCAAAACTCTTTGAAACGGATTGCGATTTATGCGAATAAAACAACCAATCAGGTTATTCTGAATATTAAAGCAGATAGTATGACAGTATCTGCCCAGGATTTGGATTTTTCAAATGAAGCACAAGAAGTGTTGGAATGTAATTATGAAGGCGAACCAATTACAATTGGTTTCAACGCTAAGTTTTTAGGCGAGATGTTGGGTGTTTTAGAATCTGATGAAATCAAATTGGAATTATCTGCACCAACACGTGCAGGAATTTTATTACCAAGTGAAGATGTTGATGGAGAATCAATTTTGATGTTGGTGATGCCTGTGATGTTGAGTAATTAATTCTTGATTTGACTTGTGGCTAAGATATTAAGTTAGAGCATGTCTAATCTATTTGTTGAGCATTTTGAGCAGAAAATGTTCACGGAAGAAAATAAATTACGCGCAGCTCAAGGAGTTAAGGAACGGTAAAACAAAAAGCGTCTTTCGGAAATTAATCCAAAAGACGCTTTTTTTATGTTCTTCGCTTTTAACCCTACGCTTTTGCCTCTTTTTCTTTCGCCAGGAATGATTTGACCCAATCAGAAGTAACTGATTTTGGTCGTTCCAACGGTAAGCCCAAAGCGCGTGACCAACACAAAGCTGCCAACACACCCAATGCCCGCGAAACACCGAATAATACGGTATAAAAACTGTATTCTTTCAAGCCATAATGTACCAATAATGCACCGGAGTGCGCATCAACATTTGGCCAAGGATTTTTCACTTTTCCCAATGCTTGCAAAATTGGAGGTACGACATCAAATACTTTCCACACTACTTTTACCAAGTCCGCATCTGGAATATAATCTTGTGCAAACTTTTTCTGAGCAGTAAATCGTGGATCTGGTTGTCGCAAGACAGCGTGACCATAGCCTGGAATTACCCGACCACGAGCCAACGTACTATTTACATAATCTTTGATTTGCTCTTTAGTTGGATCGTTTGTGCCTAAGGCTTCCAACATTTTGAAAACCCATTTGATAACCTCCTGATTCGCTAAACCATGTAATGGACCAGCTAATGCTGCCATTCCTCCAGCAAATGCTAAGTAAGGGTCACTCAATGTTGAACCCACCAAATGCGTTGCGTGTGCTGAAGCATTTCCACCTTCATGATCAGCATGAATAGTCAAATACAAACGCATCAAATGTTGGAAATCTTCATCATCGGTGATTCCTAACATCGTCGCAAAATTACCCGCCCAATCCAAAGACATATCTGGTTTGATATGATTACCATTGTGGTAGGTTCGGCGATAAATATACGCCGCCACTCGTGGCAATCGAGCGATTAAGTTCATCGCATCTTCATAAGTCGCATCCCAATATTCACTCTTATTCAAACCTTCAGCATAGCGACGCGAGAATACAGATTCGGTCTGCATCGACATAATCGCCACGTTAAATTGCGTCATTGGGTGCGTACCTTCTGGCAAAGACTCAAGTACTTTAAAGGTATGTTCAGGAATATTGCTACGGTTATTCCACTGTTCGCTCAACCACTTTGCTTCTTCAGGCGTAGGAATCTCACCTACTAACATTAACCAAAAAAGTCCTTCTGGCAACGGTTCTTTGTCACCAGGTCCTTTTGGCAATAATTCTTTAAGTTCAGGGATAGAGTAACCACGAAAGCGAATCCCTTCATTGGCATCTAATTGAGAAGTTTCCCATAGCATCATCTTGATACCCCGAGCACCACTAATTACTTGTTTAAGGACGACTTCGTCTACTTTTTTATCGCCATTTTCTTTTAAAATAGCTTTAATCTCCTTTTTCAAGGCAGAAGATTTCTCGTGAAATTTCTGTTTAAGGGGATCCATTGGATACATTTATAAGGTAAAAAAATTTGATTAAATTTGTCCGGGTAGTCAAAAAAAACACGGCACTACTTCGATAACAAAACCGAAGGCTTTCAGTTCAATTTAGGGTCGGCAAATGTAACATTTTAGTAATTAAAAATGAAGGATGTGGAATGAAAAATGCCCCGAAAAGTAACTTCCGAGGCATTTTTATTTCTTATTTGTGCAAAAAATTCGTTCCTAAGCCGTTAGCCGTTAACTGTTTTAATGATTGTCTAATTTTTCCATTTCTAAAGCAATGATTTTATCATCCATTTGCGCTTTAGATAACTTAGCAGCTTGCATTTGCTTGTACTCTACAGCCATCATTTCCCGATTTGCTACTCTTTTTTGATTAAAAATAACCCGCTGATCTTCCGTCAACATTTTTTTAATCGATGCATCATTACCTGTTTGAATAGAACGCAATTTTAGAATATATTTTTCACTGTCTGTACTTTTCAAACCTTCGATTTCAGACAAATTACGGTATTTTCGTTCTTGTATAACTTGCATTTGTGCAACTTGTGCATCCGTCAACGTATACATTTTAGTCAATTTTGTTGTAATTGCAGTCGCATCTGCACTTTTTTGAGCAAATGAAGTGGCTGCCATAAAGCACAAAACCAATAAGCTAAAAGTAAACTTTTTCATATCTTATATTTTTTTAAAATTGTAAATATTATTCGAAAAGGATAGTGAAAAAGATTCAATAAATTGAACTGCGTTTTTAACTAAAAATATCCTTCATGCGCTAAATTACAATTTCTCTCGTTTTTTACCTTAATTTTGCGCAAAAAAGAAGATAGATTGACGCGGATTTGGCGAATTGGTTTGTTACTGATGTTACGCACTTTGTATATTTCGTGGCGAAAATCTTTAGTTCATAATCTAATATCCGAACCGCCACGAGGGGTTTCTCAAGGAGGCATAACGGAATATTAGCTAAAGTAAATTATTTTTTGCGCCGCATTTAATCTCATTTAATTACTACGAGGCACTTAAGTACTCGGACACATACTGGATTAAGCTATTTATTTTTTTTCACTAAACTATAAATGTAAGGTAATTATGATAATGATTCAAGAGATTTTGGTCAGCAGTGAAGTGATGGAAAAAAAATTCATTTGTAACCTCAAAGCATGCAAAGGAGCATGTTGCTGGGAAGGTGATTGGGGTGCGCCATTGGAAAGTGAGGAATTGGCAATCTTAGAAAACAATTATGAAAATGTAAAGCCGTTTTTAAAACCCGAAGCTATCGAACGCATCAAAAAAACGGGTTTGTATGAATGGAACGATAAACCAGAAGAATTTGGAACGGCATTGATGGAAGATGGTGCTTGCGTATTTATGACCTATACGCCATTGGGCATAGCAACCTGCGGAATTGAACAAGCACACCGCGCAGGTGTGACAGATTTTAAGAAGCCGATTTCCTGTCATTTGTACCCAATTCGGGTATCAAAAAACGAATCCACTAATTTTGAAGCCTTAAATTATGATGAATGGGATATTTGTTCGGCAGCTTGCGAGCTGGGTGAAAAGGAACAAGTGCCTGTTTACCAATTCCTAAAAGAGCCGCTTGAACGAAAATATGGGGCAAATTTTTACAAAGAATTAGACATTATTGCCAATTTATTGAAAGAAGAGAAACAGGCGAAGTAGAAGCATTTTAAGCAAAGTTACCTTGTACATTAATTTCTCCCCAAAAGCTATTAATAGCTTCTATTGTACGGTCAAAATCAGATAAATCTACTGGTTTCAAAACATAAGCATTCGCACCAAATTCGTAGCACTGCTGGACATCATCTTGATTGGCCGAAGTCGTAAAAACAATAACCGGCAACCTACGCAACAAAGGGTCTTGCTTGCAAATTTTCAACAAGTCCAACCCATTCAACCGTGGCATGTTTAAGTCTAATAAGACATAATCAAAATCATCCGTAGAATTTTCTGTTAAAAAATCTAAAGCGACTTTTCCATCTTCACAGTGAATAATCTCCGCACCAATGTTTTGGTTTTTAAAAGCAATTTTAGTCAATTCTACATCAGCTAAATTGTCTTCAACCAACAATATTTTACCTTGTGTATGCATTTTTGTTTTTTCCCTTCAGTTAAATACCAAATTAATTTACTGAAATGAATAACCACATTAATAAGCTCCTTGTTCATTACAACAAGGTAGAAATGAAAGTTAGTCAGCCAATTACATTTGCTTTTTGAATAATACTTTATTAATTTTCTCTACTGCAAGTTTAAGCATTCTTCAGAAAACGTTTATAGCAAAAAACCAAATTTTGTGACATTAATATATTTATAAAATGAGGGCAAAGCGGAGGTTTGAAAAAATCATCTATAGATTCATCTTCTATTAAGACGAGGATGTTGTACTTTTGTCACAAAAACTGAATTTTATTTATGAAAAATATATTATTGCTACTCTTGGGTTTGGTTGTTTTTGGAATAAGCTGTGCTGACAATACCTCAACAACAAAAACATCTAAACAAGAAACTACTGAAAATCCCACCGTAGAAAAAACAAAAGTAGAAGGACGTAAGCATATACTTTTTTTTGGCAATAGCTTGACTGCTGCCTACAACCTCGACCCTTCCGAGGGATTTACAACGATTATTCAGCAGCGATTGGATTCTTTAAATCTGAATTATAAAGTCATCAACGCAGGATTAAGCGGTGAGACAACTGCTGGTGGTAACGAACGAATTGATTGGGTGATTCGACAAAAAGTTGACATTTTTGTTTTGGAGCTGGGTGCGAATGATGGTCTACGTGGCATTGACCCCGAGGCATCCTACAAAAACTTGCAGTCGATGATTACTAAAGTTAAAACCAAATACCCTAAGGTAAAAATCGTTCTTGCTGGAATGCTCGCACCACCGAATATGGGCGATAAATTCACCGCTGAGTTTAAAAATATGTATCCGAAATTAGCGAAGGAAAACGAAACGGAGTTAATTCCATTTTTTTTAGAAGGTGTAGCCGGGCAACCTGAATTAAACTTACCCGATGGTATTCATCCAAATGTGGAAGGACAAAAGATTGTGGCAGAGAACGTTTGGATGGTTTTGAAAGATATTTTATAAAATTTTAATTAAAATCTGACGTTAA
>CAYUNA010000299.1:0-5995 GCA_964445895.1 uncultured Saprospiraceae bacterium
TATTACAGTGTGTAAAGTAAGTTTCTTTTAATTATGAGAAGCGAGAAAATCGCAAGATTTTCGAGCTTCAAACACCTCACTCCCCCGCGCCTGCGGCGCGGGGCGGTGGGGTGTTAAGGGAGCAAAATGGTTTTTGCAAACCGTTTTGCTCCCTTAAAATCCCTCCTTAAAAACCAAAGAAACTTTTGTTAAACGGTACTTATTTTCATTTCTAAAAAAATCAGTCAACTATGAAGTTTTTAAACACCATATTTATCATTATTTTTTGCGCATTTCAAAGTTTTGCACAAGAAGATACAACCGTCGTCCAGACATTCACCTGGGCTTCTGAGACGAGAAATGAAATTTTTACTTTCCCCGATGACCCAAGTAAGACTTATCGAAAAATTTTGATGCTTTACAATATGCGTTGTCACGATGACCTCGTGGGTAATGGCGGTGTAGGCTGTCGAGAGTGGGATTATTCTTGCAATACTTTCATTACTGACCCAGAACGGGTAGACTCAACCCGCGCAACGCATCCGACGCATATCATCTCTAATTTTAGTGGGGATTCTTTCGATTATTCAGATGATCCGACTTATACTTATTATCAGTATAATCAACACGAAACCACGTTGACTACCAATAATATTACTGAAGCGGTGATTGGAAATGGAGATATTCCAATGCCACTCGCGGCTGCCCAGGAGGTCACGCGAGCGCAGTTTTTAATGACTGCGGCAGAATTGCAAGACGGTGGTTTAACAGCAGGTGATATTCACGCATTGAAGATGGATTTGAGTGAATTGGGCGCACCGATTGATTTTTTAAAAATCAAGTTAAAAACAACTGATTTAACAGAATTAGATGCCAATAACCCTGAGAACAATGGCTTTACAGAAGTCTATTTTCAAAATACAACCTTCGACAACTTAGGTCTCAAAGACTTTAATTTTTACAATACATTTAGCTGGGATGGCATTGAAAATTTGATTGTAGAAATTAGTTTTACCTCGTCAAGCACAGGTGGTGGTGCAACAGTCAAAGGAACAGAAACAGGCTTTAATTCCGCCATTTTTTCTGGTACATCTGATTATGCTTTATTTTTTGCAGGTAGCGGTAGTGTTGCCGTTCCGACGGATGATTTCAACTCGATTTCAGAGGAAATTACCATCTCGCTTTGGCAATATGGAACACCTGAAGTAATGCCCACAGGTTCTTACGTTTTTGAGGGTCTTGATGCGAATAATAACCGGCAAGTAAACTCACACTTACCTTGGGGAAATAGTCAAGTTTACTGGGATTGTGGTGGCAATGGTAATGGCGGATATGACCGTATCAATGCTTTGACTGACGAGGCAAATTATGAAGGACAATGGAATCACTGGGCGTTTACCAAAAATGCAATTACAGGCGTGATGAAAATCTATTTGAATGGAGAAGAATGGCTGTCTGGCACTAACAAAAATAATCTTATCGACATCAACCAATTTACGATAGGTTCGTCCGTCGGTTTGACTGGAAGATATTGGGGAAGTATTGATGAATTTCGAGTTTGGAATAAAGCTCTGGAGGAAAGTACAATCCAATCCTACATGCGCAAATCAATTGATGGCAACCATCCAAATCTCGACAATTTGGTAGCGTATTACCAGATGAACGAAGGAAATGGTTTTACATTAACTGATGCATCTGCGAACACACAAGAGGCGGATATTACGTTACCTAATTGGCAACGAATTAGAGGAGAAGATTTGTATAAAGATTTTGTGGCGAGTACCATTCGACCAAATTTCACCTTCGTACAAGGCGATGTGACCATGACAGATGTGGTCGTTTCTGTATTGGATTCAATCATCAATCCGTTGCATCAAGTAACTGAATATCAAGTGAATGGAACGGATTTGGAGGAAGTCAGTACTGAATTTTTCTACCCTTCCGGGCAAATGTTGGTATATGATGAAGCGGGTGAAGTTATTGATTCAGTTTTTGCTGCATCCTCTGGAAATATCAATATTGGAACATTGACTCATTATAATAAAGCAGATGCTAAATACGAATTGCTTTCATTGGTCACTCCTTACGGAAATGGTTTAGATTTGGGAGCGGATGGTAAAACATTTACTTTCGATGTTACTGATTTTGCCCCTATTTTGAAAGGCGACAAACGCATGTCTTTAGAAATGGGTGGACAGTTTCAAGAAGAAATGGACATCAAATTTTTGTTTATCGAAGGAACACCGCCACGAGAAGTGATTGACATTCAGCATATCTGGCCATTCCGTCGAGGTTGGTTTGACCAAATTTTAAATGATGACTTTTTTGAGCCTCGCCAGGTACAACTTTCACCAAATGGAAGCCATTTCCAAATACGGTCTGCGATTACTGGTCATGGTCAAAATGGAGAATTTGTACCTCGAAATCATTATATCAATATCAATGGCGGAACACAGGATTTCACTTATGATGTCTGGAAATATTGTGGCAAAAACCCGATTTACCCGCAAGGTGGAACCTGGATTTTTGACCGCGCAGGTTGGTGTCCAGGTATGGCAACGGACGTAAATATATTTGACATAAATAACAATCCAGGTGAAGTCATTGAGATAGATTATGGTCTAAATGGCGCAACCATGTCAGAGGCTAACTATCTGGTCAACAATCAATTGGTAACGTATGGTGAATACAATTTTGCCAATGATGCTTCGCTTGAATTCATTATGCGACCGAACAACAAACAAGTGGAATTTGAGCGTATCAATCCAGCTTGTACTACGCCGATGATTCAGGTAAAAAATACGGGCAGCAATACGATTAGTAGTTTAGAAATTGAATATACCGTACAAGGCGGAACGCCACTGACCTATACCTGGAGTGGCACTATTTTGTCAAACGAAACCACGGAAATTGTCCTACCGGTAGAATCAATGACGTTCTGGGATACAGCTTTGGATGACCACATTTTTGCAGCAAGAATATTAACCGTTAATGGTAGTACAGACGAACAACCCGTTAATGATTTTGGGCAGTCAACATTTACACCTGCACGAATTTTTGACTATGACGACCCACTCGAAATCCAGGTCAACACCAATTTAGTGCCTTCTGATAATAGCTATTTGATCAAAGATGCGGAGGGCAATATCGTAATGGAGCGTGATAATTTAGCTTCCAATACACAATATAAAGATGCCCTGGATTTGCCTGCCGGTTGCTATACGATGGAGTTTGAAGATACGGGTAACGACGGTTTGTCTTTCTGGTTCTTTCCAAATAATGGCAATGGTAGCCTTCGTTTCAATCGTATCATTAATGGAACAATTGCGCTTTCCGTTCAGAGTTTCAATGCCGATTTCGGTGGTGGTGTGCAATTCGATTTTGTCATGCCTCAACTCGTGAGTACGGAGGATTTAGATACTTATCGTTTATTTAGCGTTTTTCCAAATCCAACATTTGATAATGTAAATATTGAATTGCATGGTTTTGAAAATGATATTCTAACTATGGAATTGACAGATTTGACTGGTCGAGTTTTAGTCTCAAAAACACTGAACAATCAAGGTATTAATCAACATATCGAAGCAGTGAGTTTAGAGGATTTTGCAAAAGGCATGTACTTCCTGAAAGTGAGTGACGGGGAGCGGAACTGGGTACGGCAAGTGGTGAAGCAATAGTTTTATTTTGTCATTCCGACAAGAGTACGGTCACAATGAAAAATAAAAAAAGCGAAGCGCGGGGAGCGCTTCGCATGGAAATAATGAAAAAAGGCTTAAGGTAATTCTTCTTGAAATTAATCAGCGGCAGAAAAAAGTAGATTATCAATGTTAAAAAATAAATTGCCGCTCAAAAACTTCAAAATACAGTGTGTTTTTAGGAGTTCCTATCGTGTATTTTAATTTTAATTAATTACTACGCGTCGCTTAAGTGCCTCGTAGTAATTAAGAGGGGTAGGTGAGGAAGACCATTGCCTTCCTCACCGATTTCCTATAGTGTTAAACATAGGGAAGGGGGATTTAAGTGTTGAGACGTATTTGCTGTATTTGCATATTGATTAAATAGTATCAGTAAGTTGATAATCTAAATGTCAGGGGGAGTTTGCTCACTAATAAACAAACCAATACACAAATACAGCAAAAAAAAGAAGTTGAAAGTTAAATACTTTCAAATCAATCGCCCGTTTGGGGGGGAAAAGGGGAATGAGACCAGTTGGGAGGATTAGGTGGATGTATCGGGGGACGACATCCGGTCAAACGGTCAAATTAATTCGATTTCCGTGGGGGGAAATTTAACCAACAACTTCTTGGAGATTGTCAAATAAGTAAATGGTTTTGCTAATCGTTTGCTTCCTCAAATCGAAACAATCAATTCTGCTTCAATTTTTCAGTACAAAACGGACTGCTATCCTAAAGTCAGTCAGCAATAAAACCATTGAGTTTACGCCACTTTTGACATAAACTGATCATCTTTAGCTCGGTGCAAAGCACGCAAAACGGAGGGCCTATTCTCCGCGCCTTGCTTCAACATTTTTTGCGCTTCAGGGTCGTAATACAATTGTTGGAGGATTTCGGCAAAAGCCTTCACATTGTCCTCGCGAGACTTATAGGGGATAAGTATACCGCAAGAAACATCTACCAAATTACGCAAAGAATAGCTGTCGTAGCCCAATACGGGCAAACCTTTCTCCAGAGCTTTAACTGCCAACTTTTTGGCCAGTCCAGAACCCGGAATGAGCATCAGGGAGGAATTTATATACGCCTCTTCTACCTCACTTTGGGAAGTAACCATTACTGCGGCATCTACTCCATAATCCTTTGACAAAGAGTAAATTAGGGGTCGAATACTATCACCATTTAAAAGTGATAACTGCATCCGTCGCCGATGTTTTGGCGTCACATTGTAATACAAAGTAGAAAAGGACTGTATTGCAATTTCAACTTCGTGCCGAGGGAGATTATCCGCCGGAAAAACGATTGAAAAAGTAGTCATAGTTTAAAATCGGTTAACTAAAAGCATAGGAATTGCCTTAAGCAAAGAACCATTTGCTTTTAAAATTTTTGGAGAAAAATGATTCGCGCCAGTCGATTGTTTCGCTGAAATCTTACACAAGAAAATAGCAGAAACAACTGAAACGAATCATTCCAGTAACTCCAGATAATATGGAAATTGCAATGTGCGAAAAGGTTGGTTTGGGGGATACAATGTTTGTTTAAATTCCTCGTAAGGAGTTTCCCTGTTTCTCACGCAGGGAAAGTTGGTTCACCGCCTGTTAAAGACATGGTGTTCTAATAATGTTTAGTCGATTTCATCTTCTGAAAGCCTTGACATTAATCGTTCAGGTGTTTTCTCTGACCTAAAAAATTAAGGACGCCGCGTTTCAAAAAAATTTAACAATAAATTTGACTTATTAGACTTTACTAAAGCCTATTATAAAAGAAAGGAAAATGCAAGTTTTCAAATCATTTCGTTTTCTCTTATAAAGTCTAAATTTTAATTTTACTGTGCTTTTCTGAAAAATGAACACAATGATTCATCCTTCACTTTTTTTTTCGTGAAATTTTTTGCCAATGCGATTTAACGCTAACGGTGGATTATTTACCCGTTAGGCTGTTTGATATGTTCTTTTATTATGGAGATTATAGATTTGTCATCTTTAAATACAACCGCAATATGGGGGCTTTTTGAATACTTGACAAACTAAAATGAAATATTTTGTGACATTCAAATTTTTATTATTTATTATTATTAACTTTGTTTTAAATAGATTTACAGAAAGTTATGTAAATATATTTTTCAAACTATTTTGATTTAACAGATTTTATTAAAACAATTCATTATGCGTAATCAAATTTTTATTAAATTTATATTTTTAAATCAAATGTGACTATTTTACGGTACTGTTTTAAGGCATTTTTATTAAAAAAAACTACTTTTTTTTGAAAAATAAAGGATAAGTTGACCTAATACAGTGTGTAAAAAGTCATTTTGTATTTTCGAAAAATGGCTAAAGCCATTT
>CAYUNA010000300.1:0-5992 GCA_964445895.1 uncultured Saprospiraceae bacterium
TATGTTGAATGTCTCAAAAATAACTTCCCCATTTTTGCACCATTCCTAAAACAAATTACGGATTTTTCTTTCATTTTTTTTCAGCAATTTATATACAAATCTCATTATTTTTATTTATAAAAAGAGGTTTTGTATTACTTTTGGATTTCATTTATACCCAATAATTATTAGCTTGTATAAAAGGTTTTTGTAGGTTCAAAAGAAGATTCAATGAATTTTTTAAAAAGCATGAACCATGCAAGCATTATCAGAAAAAATTATGAAAAAATTTCTACCTGCTTTATTTATTTTAGCAATCGCGACTCAAGCCTTTTCGCAAGCCTTGTACAATCCCGACAACATCACCATTGTTGATATTACTTTTGAAGACACCAATTGGAATGCAACACTCCAAGATTTTTATGACAATGACATGGACGAACGCTTAATGGCAATTGTCGAAATTAACGGCGAAGAATTTGATAGCGTTGGCATACGATATCGAGGAGGCAGTAGTACGTATAGTGAGGATTTTGGTAAAAACCCACTAAATATCAAGCTTGATTATTTAAAAAATCAGGACTATCAAGGTTTTGAGGTTTTAAAATTAAATAACGGTGCAAAAGACCCAAGTTTCGTTCGTGAAGTCGGCAGTTATGAGGTTGTTCGCAAATATATGGCAGCACCGCAAGCCAATTATGCGCAGGTTTTTATCAATGGCAACTATCATGGATTGTATGCTAATGTAGAATCCGTGAATAGAAATTTACTTTCAGAAGCGTTTTTGTCAGATACCGATAATAGCCGTTTTGAATGTTCGCCGAGCTATAATTTTGACTATCCAACGCCGCCATTTGGGTGTACGGAAGGACATGGTTCGGCATTAGAATATCTGGGAGATGGCATTATTTGCTATTTTGATCATTATCAAATTCAGTCAATGACAGGCTGGGAAGATTTGCGTGATGTCGCCAATACCTTAGCGAACAATCCACAAGATACACGGTCGGTGCTGGATTTGGATCGTTTTATTTGGATGTCTGCTTTGAACAATTGGCTGGTAAACCTGGACAGCTACCTCGGCGCAGAAACGCAAAATTATTATATGTTCAAACAAGACAATGGACTCTTTGCACCAGTAATGGAAGATTTCAACGAATCGTTTGGTCGCTACCCTTGGTCAACGCCGCCAAGTGATAATCAACCACAGACTTCGGAGGCAGATTTAATTAGTTTGAATCCATTTTTAGGAGAAAGTAATGTACGGAAACCATTGCTTAATGTCATTTTAAATGACCCTACTTGGCGACGAATGTACGTAGCACACTTCCGTACGATGTTAGAAGAAAATGTAGCCAACGGTGCGTTACAAAATCGATTGGAAGACTTTCAGGATATGATTACCAACTCGGTGACCAATGACCCTAACTCCTTGTATTCTGATGGCGACTTTATTGATAATTTGAATATTTCCGTTGCAGATTTTGTAAATGGAGAAACGGCGTACGGTGTGGCTAATTTCTTAGGTTCACGGTACGATTATTTACAAACTTTCCCTGAATTTACAGCAACTCAGCCCACAATTGAAACGCCACAAACTGACCCTGCTAATCCATTACCAGATACGGAAGTGACCATTTTAGCAACCATTTCAGATGCCAATGCTGTATTTTTAGGTTATCGTGCCGTATTGACAGATGCCTTCATCCGCACGCCGATGTTTGACGATGGTAATAATAATGATGGTGCAGCGAATGATGGAGTGTATGGCGCAACTGTTCCCGTTGGTATTGGTGGTTTACAGTATTATATTTATGCGGAAAATGACGAAGCCGGTAAGTTTTCACCACAGCGGGCAGAGTTGGAATTTCATACGGTTGGCACGTCTTCGGATGTAGTGATTAATGAAGTCTTGGCAGATAATGAGACCATTCAAGCTGACCAGGATGGCGAATTTGATGATTGGGCAGAGTTGTATAATAATACCAATGCGTCTATAAACTTAGGTGGTTGGTTCTTGACAGATAATGTAACAGTTTTGAATAAATGGACATTTCCAAACGGTACTTTTCTGGATGCCAACGACTACTTAATAGTCTGGGTGGACGACGATGAGGAACAAGCTGGCTTACATACTTCTTTTAAATTGGCGAATGGTGGCGAGGCCTTATATCTCGTCAATCCACAATTGCAAATCGTAGACCAAATAATTTTTGGTCCGCAAGCAAACGATGTGTCGATGGCACGTTGTCCAAATGGAACAGGTGGATTTCAATTTGCAACGCCTACTTTCGATGGCGATAATGCTGCGGGCTGTGTTGTGAGTGCTAATGAATTGGTTCTGGGTGTGGATTACCGTGTTTTCCCAAACCCTGCGACAGAGGCAATTTTTGTAGAAACAACAGATGTTAAAGAACGTAATATTCAGTTATTTAATTTAGTTGGACAAACTGTTTTTGCGGATACGTTTAGTGGAGAAGTTGAAATTTCAGTAAAGGAATTAGCAGATGGGATTTACTTTTTGAAAATGGATGGAGCTGATATTCAGCGAGTTGTAGTGAAGTAATGAGTATTTAAAGCAACAATAGCCCTGCATAATTGAATCGTGTAGGGCTAAGTACGCGGACATATTTATTCGCGGTTTTTAGAACTATCTTTTGCCGCTATTTTTCCTTTAAAAATCATTCAATAACTATGGCTATTAAAGGATTTTTAAAGAAAAACTAAGCTGTCATTTCGACCGAAGTGGAGAAAGAAAAAATCTTAGTCCTAAAATTCCGCGAATAAATATGTCCGCGTACTAATTGTATTTTTGGAATTAAATAACCTGTGTAAAACTAATCAAGCTGCCTCATTTTGAAATAAAATACACCAACTTTTCCTACCTTTATTAAAAAATCACCCCAAATCAGAGACTTCCCTAAAAAATTCACGTCTAACAAAAAAACCAATCAGCCAAGACACAATCATTCATTCAAAAAAAACAAATCAGACAATGTCAAACGAAAAAGTATTTGTAGCCAGTGAAGAAGCACAGGCACAAGCTAAAAAATTACGGATTTTTGCATTTCTCGCATGGATAGGCGCGATGGCAGGACAAGTTTTTGCCATTTTAAAATTAATCAGTGATGAAACCATGATTTGGTTAATCGTAGCGATGGTGGTGATTTTAATTTTAGCCGTTACCGGGTCGATGCTTTGGAAAAAAGCCAATCGATTAGACCCTGCGTCGGAGAAGGATAAAACAAAGTTTTTCATCCAAAATCAATTGGGCGCAATCATGGGTGTGCTGGCGTTTTTACCATTGGTATTCTTTATTTTTACCAATAAAGAAGCAAGTGGAAAAACAAAGGGAATTGCAGGTACAATCGCAGTTGTAGCGATGTTGATTGCAGGAGTTTCGGGTGTTGACTTTAACCCGCCTTCAGTAGAAAAATATACGAAAGAAATTCAAGAACAGACCAGTGACTTAGAAGCACTCAATGTTGCTGATAATGTATACTGGACAAAATCTGGAAACAAATATCATCTACACGAAGATTGCCATCACATTAAAGACCGAGGGCAAATAAGCAACGGGACAGTGAAGGAATCTTGGGAGAAAAAAGGAATTTCTGAACTATGTAAAACGTGCAAGAAAAAGGCGGCAAAAGGAACATTACCAGAGTAAATTTAAGATAAAAGTACAAAACATGGTGGTTTTAAGAATCACCATGTTTTAAATTTATCCCTCTCTCCAATGCCTTCATTTCCTTCCGTTTTGCCCCTAATTTCTCCTCCAAATACATCACTCCTTTCTTCATCTGAATCTCACCACAAGTAAAAATATCAATCGCCGCATACCCATATTCTGGCCAAGTATGAATGGTCAAATGGCTTTCCATAATCACGACCACACCAGAAACCCCTAACGGTGAAAAATGATGAAATGTACTGGTCACAATCGTTGCCTCCATCGCTTCCGCAGCTTCGTTCATCACTTTTGAAATCAGCGCAGGGTCGCACAGTAAGTCGTGTGGACAACCGTATAATTCTAAAATGATTTGTTTTCCGAGATATTTCATAATTTACAGGTAGAGACGCGGCAATACCACGTCTAATGTATGATATGTACGTTTAATTTTTCGCCTTCTTCCGCCACTGTTCCCAATCCTCCAAAAAATAATCTAACAACTCCGGTTGATCCATTCGATTGGGTAAAATACCCCCTGGATTCACGATGTCTTGCTCAAAGAAAAACATCTTTTTCAATAAGGTCGAATCCAGAAATTTTGCAGATACTTCCAGATTTACCTCCTCCGTTTTCAAAGGATAATTCGCTGCCATCACAAAGCCCCAATCACCAAACGACGGCACATAAACATGATACGGATAAGCATGAGCAAATCCACTCGCTTTCAGACTTTCGTAGATGCACCAAAACGCATTTTTAGTATGAAAAGTACTCGTCGCTTGAGTTGCAAAAATGCCATTCGCACTCAACTTACTTTGTACTAATTTATAAAAAGCAGTGGAATACAAACGCGCCACCGATTCATTAGATGGGTCAGGCAAATCCGAGAGAATCACGTCGTAATATTCATTGGAAGATTGCAAAAATTGCATCGCATCGTTGGCGACTAATCTTACTTTTGGGTTGTTGAGTGCGCCTTCGTTTAGTTTACTGACATGTGGATTTTCTTTTGCCAATTTAAATACTTCTTCATCCAAATCCACAATCGTTACGGACTCAATTTCTGGAAATTTCAGCACCTCCCGCACCAACAATCCTTCTCCCCCACCGAGTATCAACACGTTCTTTTTATATGGCGCAACCGTCAGCGGATACAGTCCCAAAGCCTCATGATACCGATACTCATCAATGGACGAAAATTGGATAATTCGATTAATATACAACCGCACGTCTTCCTGATTTTTAGTCAAAACCAACTGTTGATACGGTGTCTGCTTGGAGTAAACGACTTGGCTTGTGTAGAAACCATCTTCCCAATGTTTTAATAATTTCCCAGAAAAAATACCCAACACAATGAAGAAAGCAACACATCCCAACGCCGCCCATTCGAGTCTATTTTTACGCTCAACATTCAATTCTTTGGTAAAAAAACGATAGACAAAAAAGCCTAAAAATACATTAATTAACCCAAATATCAACGATGTCCGAAACGTCCCCACAAAGGGCAATAACAAAAATGGAAACAACAACGTCGCTATCAATGCCCCCACATAATCAAGGCTCAAGACATACGCCAAGTTCGATTTCAGCGGATAATATTCTTTTAAAATCCGCACCAACAACGGTATTTCAAAACCCGTCAAAACGCCAATCAAAAACGTCAGTCCTAACATGATAAATTGATACTCGCCCCCCGATACTTTATCAAATACAAAATATAAAATCGGTACACTTACCCCTCCAATCAAACCGAGCAAAACCTCGACTTTCACGAACCATTCCAGCAGATTTTTATTCATAAATTGCGTCAAATACGCCCCCAATCCCATCGCCGCCATGTAGATACCGATGACTAAGGAGAACATTTTGACGCTATCGCCGAGGAAGTAGGAGGAGGTGGTACTTATCAATAATTCATACACGAGGGAGCAGAGTCCAGCGATGAAAACGGTGATGAAGAAGAGGAAGCGTTCGGAGGTTTTGATGTTGTCTTGCATAGTTTAGTTATTGGTTGATTGACTGGTTAATGGTTCACACTTTCTTAATAGAAAATACCCCGCACAAGCCTCTTTCAATTGAATCTTGGGAACGCGAAGTAAATAACTTAACATTCTTGAGAGGATATTTTGTTCTCATTTTTCACTTTGAAAATGCTCATTATATCAACATAAATCGCAGTTTCAAAGTAAAAACTAAGACCAAACTTTCTCTCTCAAGAATGTCAATTTATTTATTTCGTGTTCCTTGGTTTCTTTTCGCATTACATTATTAAATTAAATTAGAAATCACTTTTAGTCCCCAAAACCCAGCCACAGCGTGGCGTCCCTCTTGGTAGCAATC
>CAYUNA010000301.1:0-5953 GCA_964445895.1 uncultured Saprospiraceae bacterium
AAAATAAACTTACTGTACAGTGCATTATACGCATCGTACTTTTCATTATTCTTGATAATATCTATTTAATTATTCAAAAAACGTGACATTTTCCCTTAAAAAAGGTCTAAAAATAAGTAAGACGCAAAAGTAGCATTTTTAATGAGCGAAAAAAACCTAAATATACCTAAGTATTAACCGTTGAAAAAATGGAATTCCCATATTCTCTACGGGAAAAGTTGTAGAACAAGATAATTTTGCTATCTTTGGGTTGTATTTAGGTTAACATCTATGAGAAGCAACGTCTCTCCGCCACTTTTGGCAAAGGTCTTGCTTATATAAATTAAGGATAACATCCTCCCAGTACCTTCATTACTCCCCTCAGTAAAAAGGTTTGATGCTTGGATGCTACATAATTAGTAGTGTCTCTTGTGCAAATTCCTTAAATCAGATTAATACTTTTGGATAAATGGCTTTCGGATAAAACTCTTCCCCTGTTGAGATTTTACTTGCCGATTTGAGTCATTTTTTAAAAATTCCAAACAAGCATACTTGTTTGCACAACATTGATTAGTAGTCAGTTGCTATGCAAATGAATTTGTGGTCTTACTACAACGATTACGGATATTTACCACAATTTACACACATTTTAAACCCTTCGTCAATTATGAATCAGACGAGAATTTTGATAGCAGATGACCACCGAATGTTTCGCTCAGGAATAGCGAACCTACTTCGGAAAGAAGATTCTTTTAATGTAATTGGTGAGGCCAGCGATGGTCTCGAAGCTGTTTTGATGGCGCGCGACCGCCAACCTGATGTCATTTTAATGGACATTCGACTGCCGAAAATAGACGGTATTAAAGCAACTGAAAAAATTATCACCAACAATCCAGAAGTTCGGATTTTGGCACTGACTTCCTATGAAGAAGACGATTATGTGGTGAGCATGATTAAGTCTGGTGCGTTGGGTTACATCCTCAAAGATGCGCCTTACGACGAGTTAGTGATTGCGATTAAAGCCCTTTCGAGTGGCAACAGTTACTTCGCTAAAGAGGTCACGAAAAAGTTATTTTCCCGTATCGAAAACGGTAGCTCGCGCCTGGAAGCACGGCAAAAAGCGAAGGATTTATCAGTTACCGAACGTGAGTTTGAAGTACTGAAATTCATCGCAGAAGAGCTAACCAATAAAGAGATAGCTAGTAAATTATACATCAGCCCGCGTACCGTAGAGACGCATCGACGTAATTTAATTCAAAAATTGAAGGTGAAAAATACGGCAGGTTTGGTGAAATATTACCTGTATCTATTGCAATTTCGCGAAAGCGGAATGGCATCCTCATAGGTTCAATTAGCAATTAGCAATTAGCAATGTGCAATTTATACTTGATTGCACATTGTTAATTGCACATTGCACATTGCTAATTGTTCATCGAATCGCATTCCATTTGCGGAGTTGTTGGACGACTGCGCGAAAATCTTTGGGCAATGGCGCTTCGGTTGTAATGGCTTCTCCAGACGTAGGATGCTCGATAGTCAATCGGAACGCATGCAAAATACTTCGACTCATCAGGGGGCGTTCCTCTTGGTCTTTACCCAGTCTATATTTTTTCTTATTTTTTACTTCAGATAGCAGAAATGCTTCGCGACGCCCGTAAGTCGAATCTATCGCCAATGGATAACCTAATGCTTCAAAATGTACCCGAATTTGATGTGTACGCCCCGTTTTGATATTCGCTTCCACTAAGGTAAAGTTTTTGAAGGTTTCGACTACTTTCCAATCTGTTCTTGATACTTTTCCCTTTTGTGTGACAATCATCTTGCCCGAAATATGCGGGTGTGGTGCGATTGGTTTGTCGATTATTCCCTCCTCCTGGTGCATCTGTCCATCCACTAAAGTTAAGTAGATTTTATCGACCGTTCGCTCCTGAAATTGCTTCGACAAATGCTTGTGTGCCGCCTCTGTTCGCGCATAGCAAAGAATGCCGCTGGTCTCTTTATCCAACCGATGCACGGTGTAAATATCGCCGTATTTCTTTTTCAACAACGTTAATAGATTCGGCTTTTCGGGCGCGTATCGGTCGGGAATACTGAGCATTCCTGAGGCTTTATTGAGGAGGACGATTTGGTCGTCTTCGTAGAGTATTTCGAGTTTTTTCATCTACTTTTTCTTCTTCTTTTTAGATACCGTCCGCTTCACCTCTTCCTTCTTTACAACCTCGCCTTCCGGCAAATGCGCCACCTCTGGCATTCCATTATTTTTCAAATACATCCCTAATCCACCAAACGCCAGTAACAGCACCAATATCGAAGAAATCAAGGAAATCGTCTCTCCTGTATAATAAGATTTTGGTTCAAAAACCATCTTCACTTCGTGCTGACCTGCTGGTAGTACAGCGGCACGCAAAATAAAATTGGCTTTTGTAAAATCGTCCATTGGTTGTCCATCCAAATACAATTTCCAACCTTTTGATGGCGGATAATACACTTCCGAAAACAAGGTCAACTGCGGTGATTTAGCCGAATATTGATACACCATTTCATCGGGATGATAGCTGGTCAAACGAATTTGCGCAGTAGAATCATATTGGAAATTTTGCCCTTTGATACCCGCTGCATATTTCTCCGCAATAACGGCTTTTTGTCTTGGGTCAAGCGTTCTTAATGCCTCAAATTCATCATCAACCGTCGGTACAACTTCATAATTTGGCACAAACCAGGCATTCCCCAAAGCATCTGGATTTCGGGAAACTCGTTGTCCTTGCCCAATAAAATATTTAGTATTCAACATACCATATAGCTTGCTATACGTTCCTGGGTCATTCAAATACGTTTCTACCATTTCTTGAAAACGCATTAATTTTGCCGCATGATACCCGCCCATACTCTTGTGGTGATAAGACGCCAACGCACTCGTAAACGGATAACTTCCCCAATCTGCTACTCGATAATGCAAGTCCTTATCCGCCATGATTTGCTGGTCTCCTTGTGAAGGTTGGCTAATGCCAGCGAGTTGTTGTTTTTTTACATAATCCTCTGAAGTTAAAAACCGGGAACTTACCCCTGCCATGTCCACAATCGCCAAAACGCCTACACCTAAAGCTAAAAATAACGGTTTGAAACCCAGCTTTAAATAAGCGAACATCAGTCCAAATGCCACTGCTACAAAACCAAGCGATCGGAATGCATCTGCTCTTAATAACCCGGCTCGGTCGTTCGCAAGTGCATCTTTTAATAACTGTGGCAATGCAGCATTCTTAGGGGCATCCATGCCATAATCAAACCCAAAACTTAGCAATAAACCAATCAAAATCAAGCCTCCCGTTACGCCACCTGCCAAAAATAATCCTTTTTGTTTATTGGCTACAGACACCTCTTTTCTCAAAAACTCTTGCAGCCCCAGCATTCCCAAGCCGACCATAAAAAAGAAGGATACGCCCATTGCCATAGATACTGCTCGAAATTTATTAAACATCGGAAAATAGTCAAATAGCATATAATTGACTATTGAGAAATTACTTCCCCAAGCTATCATTATCATTAATAAAGTAGACAAAAGCAGCCAATTTTTTAGCATTCCTTTTACTAAAAATACTCCTAAAAAGAATAAGAATATTAATACTACACCCATATAAACGGGACTTCCAGTAAATCGCTGTGGCCCCCAATAATGACCTAAAAATTGTTGAGCTAATTGCTGAGCCTCTTCCTGCGATTTGGCTACTTTTCCCAATGCTTTGAATGATTCACTACTACGGTCACTCGCAAAACTTTTGGACGAAGTTCCACCGACAAAATTGGGTATCAACAAGTTAAAAGTCTCCATTTTTCCATAACTCCAATCAAAAGCATAATCTTTTGACAAACCATCACCGCCCTGAGCTGAACCACTTGAACTCACGTTTGCTTTCGTCAATTCTGATGTTCCCCGAATTGTTTCTTTAGAGTATTCATAAGTTGTCCAGAGTCGTCCGAAATTCGTTCCTATGGCTAATAAAGAGGCAAAAATTAAGAGACCCGCTGCTTTTCCAAATTCTGGTAACGTGCCGTTTTTTGCTGCTTCCACCAATTTGAAAAGACCAAAAATGCCTAGGCATAAAAATAAATAATAGGTGATTTGTAAGTGATTGGCATACATTTGTAAACCAAAAAACAGCGCAAATAATCCACCGCCCAACAAATATTTTTTTCTAAAAACCAGCAACATTGCTCCTACAATGGGGGCTAAATATCCAATGGCAATTAGCTTTGTCGAGTGCCCTGCTATCACCAAATCCATGTAGTAAACAGATAGCCCAAATGGTATTGCCCCCAATATTCCGATGCGCCAATCGACCCCTAACACAATCATTAAAAAATAAAAACCCATCATCACCAATAAAATAGCAGTATGCGGCGGCGACATGTGGTTTCCTAATAATGCCGCTTTGAAGACGTGTTTTAGCTGATTTTTGGTGCTGTATAAAATCTGATAAGCAGGCATTCCTGCAAATTGACTATTCGTCCATAGCGGAAACTTCCCTGTTTCTTTCGATATTTTTCGCATCTCGGCCTGCATCCCCATCGCTTGCACATTATCCGATTGCTGCAATACTTTTCCGTCAAAAACATAGGGTTTGAACCAAATAAAAGATACTGCCATCAAAATAAAAAAGGCAGCAATATGAGGAACGATTTTTTTTATGGTTGAATTCATAAAATGAGTGATGTATTACCTCATGAATAAGGTTGAGTGAGTTGAATGTCGCTCAAATCTCATTCATAAAGTCTATTGTTGACCAAATGATAAATTAAAATTAGGAATGATGACTAATGAAACTATTCAGCTTCAACAACGCCAAATTGCAATGAAAAAAAACTTGAGTAGTTACCTTTGATTATTATCATTCCTCATTTCGCAAACGCCAAAGGTAAAAAAAGTTGGGGAGATTGGAATTTGAGAAGGCTGGATTTGCAAATTTTAAGGTAATTTTGCAAAAAAAATGGCGTGAAGCAGTTGACTATTTCTATCATAACAGTCGTTTACAACGGCGAAAACTTACTGGAAGGTACAATTCAAAGTGTGTTGAACCAAACTTATCCTCATATCGAATACCTAATTGTGGATGGTCAATCGAGAGATGGAACATTGTCAATTATTGATAAATATACGGACAAAATTTCTCATTGGATTAGCGAACCTGACGAAGGTTTATACGATGCGATGAATAAAAGTTTAGACTTAGCAACCGGCGATTTTGTTTGGTTTATGAATGCCGGTGACCGCATCTTTGCTAACGATACAGTGGAAAGAATGATTGGAAAATATACCTCCGAAACAGACATTCTCTACGGAGAAGTCATGCTTGTTGATGAGGCTCGAAAACACATTGGAACTCGCTCTGATTTAACAACCCAGAAACTCCCTAATCAGTTGTCATTCAAATCTTTACAAAAAGGAATGGTCGTTTGTCATCAGGGTTTTTTGCCACGTCGAAGCATCGCAAAAAAGTATATAATGGGCAATTTGGCAGCTGATATTGATTGGGTTTTGGAGTGCTTAAAACAAAGCCGAAAAAACACAAATACGCAGTTAATTCTCGCTGAATATTTGCAGGGTGGTGTTTCCAAACAACGACATCAGCAATCGCTAAAAGACCGTTATCAGGTGTTACGAAAGCACTATGGTTTTTCACCCAATTTGTGGAATCATTTTTGGATAATTCTTCGGGGGATTTGGTTTAAAGTTAGCCGATTTAATCAAGATAGTTATTAAATGACTTCCAAATGTTCAGTTGAAATTTAAATTTAATAGATTTTATAAATGAGGGCAGAATAACAAGTTTAAAGCTGCTCAAATCTTATTCATAAAGTCTGATGTCCCTTAATTTTTTGTTAGCACTATTTTAAAATGAAGCCCTATTTAAAAATAATGCTAAATTTGCCGTTTTACTCGAAGAATAGTTGCGAGTCCAACTCAAAAAATACAAAAGTT
>CAYUNA010000302.1:0-5951 GCA_964445895.1 uncultured Saprospiraceae bacterium
AATAAAAAAAGGCGATGATAATTTAAAATTACCATCGCCTTTTCCAGCGTTTTTTAATCAAAAACACTTTTACAAATTCGTTGCTTTAAATGTATCACCTTGGCTCAAGTCTCCCGTTTCAAAACCTTTCCGAAACCACCGCATGCGCTGCTCCGAACTACCATGAGTAAAGGAATCAGGAACGACATATCCACGCGACCGTTTTTGAATATTATCATCACCAATTGCATGAGCGGCATTCATCGCCTCCTCAAAATCTCCCTCTTCCAGTAGATTGTTATTTTTCTGCATATGGTGCGCCCAAACGCCTGCTAAAAAATCCGCCTGTAACTCCAATCGCACCGAGAGATTATTATATTGCGCTTCTGGAATTCGACCTTTTTGCCGGCTTACTTCAGAGGTAATACCCAATAAATTTTGCACATGGTGCCCAACCTCATGCCCAACTACATATGCCATCGCAAAATCACCACTGGCACCAAAACGGTCTTTCAACGTATTGTAAAATGATAAATCAATATAGACTTTTTGGTCAGCAGGACAGTAAAATGGTCCAGTTGCTGCACTGGCAAATCCACAGGCTGATTTATCTTCTCCCGTGAAAAGCACTAGCCCTGGTTCGACATATCTTCTATTCAACTGTTTGGGGAACAATTCATTCCAGACGTCTTCTGTTTCTTTCAAAACTACCGAAACAAATTGCCCTAATGCTACATCTTGCTCAGATAATTCCGCTGTTTGAGTCGTCTGCACGCCACCGGTACTACCACCACCAGCTAGGTTTAAAAATTGTAGTGGATTTTCACCCATGATTAAGGCCAAAATAACCAGTAGAATTGTGCCGATACCAATACCTCCACCAACTTTTTTTGCTGTGCCACCACGTCTGCGGTCGTCCACATTGTCACTGCCTTGTCGTCCTTGCCAACGCATAGTAAAATATTTATTTTGTGAGTAAAATCAGAATAGGTTGCTAATTAATTAGACCTTCTTTGCCCAAAAGTATCATTTTTTACTAAATACAGAAAAGGAAGGGTCTAACTTTTGCTAGAAAAATAATAAAATTCTATAAAATTTAGGAATAAGTAGCCGCCGATTGTGAGACAAAAGAGACATTTGCTCATCAAACTACGTAAACATAGATTTTATGCTACGGCATCAAAAATCAGCTGATTTAATCGCTTCGATTCATCCATTGACCCTGCTTCTGAATATACCCGAATAATTGGCTCAGTATTAGATTTTCTCAATAAGACCCAACCTGTTTCAAAATATAATTTTAAACCGTCTACCGTATTTTGACGAATATCTGAAAATTTATTTTTCAACAATTCCAACATCGCTTCTGGTGAAACGCCATCGGTTAATTGGATTTTATTTTTAACCATAAAATAATCAGGGTAAGTCGCCCTAAGTTCAGTTGAAGTCATTCCTGAGGTTGCTAAATGTGATAAAAATAAAGCAATCCCTACTAACGAATCTCGTCCATAATGCAATTCTGGGTCGATAATTCCGCCGTTGCCTTCACCGCCAATCACTGCATTGTTTGCTTTCATGGTATTGACCACATTGACTTCTCCCACGGCTGATTCTGCGAAGGAGAAGCCATGTTTTTTTGCCATATCGGCGATAGCTTGAGAAGAAGAAAGATTGGTTACGAGAGCTCCTTTTCGGCGTGGTAAAACGTAATCAGCTACTGCGACGAGTGTATACTCTTCTCCGAAAGGTTGACCATTATCACAAACCAGAGCAAGCCTATCTACATCCGGGTCAACGATAATACCGAGGTCACAATTTTTATTTTTGACAACTTCGCAAATTTCGGTAATATTTTCAGGTAATGGTTCTGGGTTATGGGCAAAATGTCCCGTTGGGTCGCAGTGCAATTTTTCAATTTGAGTCACACCTAAGGCTTCCAACATAGCAGGAACAGCGAAGCCCCCAACAGAATTGACCGCATCGACTGCGATTTTGAAATTAGCTTTTTTGATAGCTTCGACATTGACCAATGGCATTGCGCATACCTTGTTAATATGACGCTGTAACCAATCGGTTTTTTGCTCATACTTGCCCAATTCCAAGACCTCTGCAAAACGAAAAGCTTCTTCCTTTGCTATTTTTAAAACGGTCTCACCTGCTTCATGAGAAATAAATTCACCCTTTTCATTTAATAATTTCAAGGCATTCCATTGAATAGGGTTATGGCTTGCAGAAAGAATAATACCTCCTCCTGCATTTTCATCTACAACTGCGACTTCGACCGTAGGTGTAGTTGCCATGCCCAAGTCCACAACATCTAAGCCCAATCCTTGAAGAGTTCCAGTAACCAATTTAGAGACTACATCACCCGAAATTCTGGCATCTCGCCCAAGGACGACTTTATGTGCGTTTCCAGCTGATTTAAGCCATGTTCCGTAGGCTGCTGTAAATTTTATAATGTCAACAGGAGTTAACGCTTCACCAACTGCACCGCCGATAGTGCCTCTAATACCTGAAATGGAAGTAATTAATGCCATGATTTATTATGATTAAAAGCAGACTGTTTTGGTGGACAGTGCGCTTAATTGTTAGATTATAAAAGATTGCAAAAGTCGAAAAAGTTGGGGAGAAAATTAAATATTCAAGTTTTTTTAAAAAAAAGCAAAAAAAAATAAACAAAATAAAATTTGGTTTTATAAGTAGATTGGTCTGACAATTTTAAATAATATGAAAAATATCCAAACAGGGTTTTATTTGAATCATTTTTTTACTCACATATTTTTTTATTTAAATATGAAATAACTTTAATTTTATACAAGAATGTTACTTTTTCTATTGTTCGCGTCCTATATTTGCACCCAAACTGGCTTTTTTGAGTAAAATTTATACTCATTATCAATATGTTAGAGACACTCATTTCTTCCAAAACTCGCGTTAAATTATTGCTTAAATTCTTTTTGAATAGCAATATGACTGCCTACCTTCGTAGCTTGGAATCAGAATTTGGGGACTCTACCAATGGGATTCGCCAAGAACTTAATCGCCTTGAGAGTGCGGGAATGCTAACTTCCTTTTCGAATGGCAACAAAAAAATGTTTCAAGCCAATAAGACTCATCCGCTTTTTAAAGAAATCCACAATATTGTTTTGAAAACCATTGGACTCGACCATATCATTGAGAATGTGATTGAGCGATTGGGTATGGTTGAAAAGGTTTATTTGGTAGGTGAATTTGCAAAGGGATTGGATAGCAATATTATTGATTTGATTTTTATTGGAGATGTGGATAAGGCATATTTGATAAACTTGTCAGAAAAAGCAGAAAAACTAGTCGATAGAAAAATTCGCTATTTGATATATAAATCTGAAGCTCTTGCAGCGAATGATTTGGATAAATTTAACCCTGTGCCTTTACTTTTATGGGCGCAGGATTCTTAAAAAACAAGATTGTGTATAACAGTTTAATCAACAAAGAAAAGAAAATTGCAGTCATTGGCTTAGGCTATGTTGGACTGCCATTGGCATTAGTTTTTGCTCGAAAATTTAGCGTCATTGGTTTTGATATCAATGAAGCGCGAGTAGAAATGATGAAAAATAACATTGACCCATCCAAAGAATTAGAAGCAAAGGATTTTGAGGGGACGGACATTCAATTTACGGCTAATCCTGATGACTTGAAGGATGCGCATTTTTTTGTTGTTGCCGTGCCGACACCTGTGGACGAACACAAGGTTCCTAATCTTCGGCCAGTTTTGAGTGCTTCAACAGTAGTTGGGAAAGCTTTGAAAAAAGGGGATTATGTAGTGTTCGAATCTACAGTTTATCCGGGTTGTACAGAAGAAGATTGCGTACCTGTTTTGGAAAAAGAATCAGGATTGACCTTTGCCAAAGACTTCAAAGTTGGTTATTCACCTGAACGGATTAATCCGGGTGACAAGGAACATACGATTACTAAAATTTTGAAGATTGTTTCTGGGAATGATGCCGAAGCAGCGGAACAAATCGAAAAAGTCTATGGTGAAGTCATTACAGCAGGAATTTATACCGCCTCTACTATAAAGGTGGCAGAAGCAGCGAAAGTGATTGAGAATACGCAGCGTGACATCAATATTTCGTTGATGAATGAGTTGTCGATGATTTTTGATATGATGGGGATTGATACAAAGTCAGTATTAGAAGCAGCGGGAACGAAGTGGAATTTTTTAAAATTCTCACCTGGTCTGGTTGGTGGTCACTGCATTGGCGTAGACCCTTATTATTTAGTGCATAAATCGAGAAAATTGGGTTACGACCCACAGGTGATTTTGAGTGGTCGGCGAATTAACGACGGTATGCCTGCATTTATCGCAAATAGTTTAGTGAAAAAATTATTGAGTAAAGGTAAAAATCCTCAAGATGCGAAAGTACTAGTAAAAGGTGTCACATTTAAAGAAGATGTTGCTGATATTCGTAACTCAAAAGTAGCAGATGTTGTACGAGAATTGATGAAGTATTCGATAAATGTACACTTGACTGACCCACATGCTTCCCCGAACGAAGTGGCGCATGAGTACAATCTGTCAATGGTGGAGCAAATTTCGGATGATTACGATGCTGTTTTGGTAGCTGTAAGTCATAAAGAATACAAAGAATTGGATGAAGCTTATTTCAAAAATATTATGGGAACAGATCCTATTTTATTTGATTTGAAAGGAATATACCAGCCAAGTGAGAATGGTATGTCGTATTGGCGATTATAAAAATAAGCTACTCTGAATCATGATGATTCTGTTAATCACCATGATTTGGACTGATAACACATGGCAATAAAGAAACCGACATACGAGAATCATCTTCACGACACAGAACCACGATGGTTTGCAGTTTATACCAATTATAAACGGGAAAAGCTGGTCGAAAAGATGTTGACGCAAAAACGGATTGAATGTTATTTGCCAATTCAGCGGGTGACACGCAGGTATGTTCGAAAAGTGCGGACATTGGAGTTGCCATTGATAAGTTGCTATATTTTCGTAAAAATTACTAAGAAAGAATATGTCTCTGTTTTAGAAACAGAATATGTTCTAAAATTTACGAAAATTGCGCAAAATCTGCTCTCTATTCCTGAGTCTGAAATTGAGACTATGAAAAGGGTAGTGGGTGAAGGATTAGAAGTTACAATTGAACCGACGGCGATGCAGGAAGGAGATGAAGTGGAAATTACCTCCGGAAATTTGACAGGATTGAAAGGAAGATTAGTCTCTATTGAAGGCAAGAAACAGATGGTAGTGGAGTTGGAACAAATGGGCTATTCCTTGAGAATGAATATAGATGCTTCGCTTTTGCGGAAGCTGTAGAATAGAATTATTTGAGTTAGAAGGTTTTTTTATACCATTTAACTCAAGAACTAATGCTTAACAAGCATAAAACATATCGCATTTTTTTTAACTTAGATAAGTCGTCTGCGACGTATCGTCGGCGAAGCCATTTCAAATTCGGAAATCATTCTTAAAAAGACTGAAGACACAACTATGAAGGAGTCTAGAACTAGGAGTATTCTAAAAGGATTAACATGGCGCTGTGTAGCTACTTTTACAATTATAGTCATTGTTTATTTAAAAACAGGGAGTATTCAGGGAGCATTAGAAATTGGCGCAATAGAATTTGTAATTAAATTTGCCTTATACTATTTGCATGAAAGAGCGTGGCAAATGGCTCCAAGAGGAACAGTTAGAAAAATAGTAAAAAAATAATATTTTGAATCAAAACATCCACCCAATATTTGATAGACTGTTGCAACGAGATGACCGAGAGAAACGGTTAGGACAGCGGGCAAAAGTTCTGTGGTTAACTGGACTATCAGGTTCTGGAAAAAGCACGATTGCCCAGCATTTGGAGCGAAAACTGCATAATGAAGGCTTTTTTGCTCAAGTGTTGGATGGAGATAATATTCGGTCGGGAATCAATAATAACTTGGGCTTTTCAATGGAAGAT
>CAYUNA010000303.1:0-5942 GCA_964445895.1 uncultured Saprospiraceae bacterium
TTACTTTTTTTTCAAAATTTACACCATACTGAAATAAATACGTCATTTCAAATGGCAATTATTTCTTCCTTTCTGTACTGCTTTCATTTCATAGATTTACTAGTCTTTGGTCTAAAAAATTTAAACGTCTTGGTTTTCTTCAAAAATCAGTCGTCGTGTCCACTTCGGGTCTGATGTCCAATTTTTGAAACAAAATTTTAAAAACGAATCAGTTAGTGCTGCTACCCTGTGCCGTTAAGCGTGCGCCGTGTGCCGTCCTACGAGTTACTTTAACTAAAAATTACATCCAATGAGGCGATTTTACTCCCTCAGCATGGCCGTGCTATGCTGTCTTTTCGTAAACGTTTTGAGTGCCCAAACGACTTTCAACAATACTAGTGGCGACCAGGATTGGTTCAACGCCATCAATTGGGACAATGGACTACCTGCCGACGGCAATAATCCAACCATTCCTGCGGGATTCACCGCCAATCTTACTCCAACTGCTGACTATATCTTAGATTTTGATGTAACCAATATGGGTATATTAAATATCAATTTAGGCAATTTCAATGTCAATAATGGTGGTTTTCCGTCTCGCACATTTACCAATGGTGGAACTATCAATATTCTTGGCTTAGGTACAGGTATTTTTACAAATTTAAATGACATTATCAATACTGCGAATGGCGTAATCTCCAATGATGCAGTGTTTATCAATAATAATTCAGGCTCCATTGATAATGATGGTTCCATTACCAATCTGAATTTTTTCAATCACTTCGGCTCCATTAGTAATGCTACTGCTGGTGAGATTATCAATGCAGAATGCGCTCAGTTTCGTGCCAATAATGGAAGCATGGGTTCGACGATGCCAGCATTTACTAACAATGGGATTACCTACATTTTAGGTAATGCGACTTTGACCGTTACGACCAATAATGGAGCAGTGTTAACCGATGCTGCAACGACTCCAATGCCTACAGCGACTTGTATCAATATGCCTCTGGCAATTGACCTGGATACTAACGGCATGGCAAGCATTATGCCTGTTGATATTGACGATGGTAGTGTTGCGGCTTATTGCCCAATTCCTGCGGATGGTTTTGTGCTTTCACAAACGGATTTCAACTGTGCTTTCATTGGTGATAATACCGTTACATTAACTGTTTTTGACGGAAATGGTAACTCTGCGCAGTGTACAGCAACCGTGACTGTTAGTGACCCAAATGGACCAACAATTACTTGTCCGAGCAATCAAATTTTCACGCTCGCACCAGGTGCATGCGAAATGAGTATCAACTTTACGCCACCAACGATAATGGACAATTGCCCCGGCTTTACCATTATACAAACAGATACAACTGGCTTTTCTTCAGGTGATAATTTTCCACGTGGTACAACGACGTTGGCTTTTGAAACAACAGATTCGGCAAATAACACAGATGATTGTTCTTTTGATATTATTTTAAATGAATTTGACCCTGGTACGACAGCCTTGGTTTGTGACCAGAATGTGCAGATTTCTTTGGATGCCAATTGTATCGCATTTGTTTCACCAGCCGTAGCTCTGGAAGGGAATTATGGTTGTTATGATGATTTTACCGTTGATGTAAATTCGACAGGTTCAAATATGGTCGATATGTCCAATTTAGGGCAAACCGTCACCATTATGGTAACCAATAATGTATCTGGAAACAACTGCTGGGGATTTGGAACAGTCGAAGAAAAATTACCGCCACAAATTGTAATGGGATGTCAGGATACTATTTTAAATTGTTTGCAAAATACTGCACCAATTTCGGAAGGAGGCGAAGTGACCGAACCTACATTTAGCGACTGTTCTCCATTTGACGTCAGCTATTTTGATACAGAAATTGCGGGAGATTGCAACACCACATTTATGAAAGAAATCACGCGAACCTGGACAGTTGTGGATGCTTTTGGAGAGACCAATTCTTGCACACAAGTGATTACAGTTGAAAAAATTTCGATGGTCACCAATCCAGTGTCTTGCCCGGCAGATGTAGAGATAGAATGCGTTTTAGGTCAGACGCCCGATTTTTCACCAGATAATACGGGTCGCCCAACGGTTAATATTGGCGGGACGGATTATGAAATTACTACCGATGCAAACCAAACTTGTAGCTTAGGTGCGAGTTTTACAGACTCTGCTCCAATTGATAAATGTGGCGCAGGTTATTTGATTATTCGGACGTGGACGATTGTGAACTGGTGCGACGATTTTGGAACACCAACCAATCCTATCTCCTGTTTTCAGCAATTAAAATATGTTGACCATACTGCACCTGTCATTGCTCAGCCAGCAGATATAACAGTAAGTACAAATCAAACGACTTGCTTTTCAACGCAACCTTTGCCAGCAGTGACGGCTTCAGATTGCTCTGATTTTGACGTAGTTATCAGCACACCAGCTGGTGCAATCAATGGAAATGGTGGAAATATTCCTTTTCCAGGACTCGCACCAGGCACTTATACAATTACTTATATCGCAACAGATGAGTGCAGCAATTCATCGCAGGTTTCGCTACAATTGACAGTAGAAGATGATGTAAATCCGCAGATGGTTTGCGATACTTATACGACCGTTTCTTTGGACAATACGGGTTTTGTTACTGCCCAAGCCAGTGTTTTTGATGATGGCAGCACAGACAATTGCTGTATTCTAACCATGACAGCGCGACGTCTGAATGACAACTGTAACCTACCAAGTCAGTTAGATTTTAGTCCAGAAATTACTTTCTGTTGCGCAGATGTCGGAACGAATCAAATGATTGAATTTAGAATTGACGATTGCAACGGAAATTCCAATAGTTGTATGGTTGAAGTGGAAGTACAAGACATCAATGTACCGACGATTACTTGCCCTGCTAACATTACAATTGAATGCGAAGAAGACCCAAATAATGTTGCAGTTGTTGGACAAGTTGTCAACGATGCAGGGATGCAAACGGCAATTGATGGTTTAGCAACAGATGTCTGTGGAAATGTAACGATTGCAAACATTGACGACACTGATTTAAACTGCGGAACGGGTACGATTACCCGGACTTGGATAGCTACCGATATGGACGGAAATTCAATAAGCTGTTTCCATGTAATTACGGTACAAAATACCAATCCTTTTAATGAAAATGATATTGAATGGCCAGAGAATGCAACGTTTCCAAGTTGTGATGAAGTACCCAGTTCAACAATCACTGGTGAGCCCGAAATCATGATTCCTAATGATTGTGCGGACATTTTCATTAGTTTTTCTGACCAGATTTTAAACCCTGTCTCTGCCAGTTATTGTCGAAAAGTATTGCGAACGTGGACGGTAACGGATTGGTGTCAATATGTACCAAATAGCGGCAGTAATGACGGTCAATTTACCTACGAACAAACGATATTTTTGGAAGATTCTGAAGGTCCAGTAGTTGGTGGTTGTGAAGATGTAGAAATTTGCAATTTTAAAGCAGATTGTAGCGAAGTTGGCGTGGTTTTGGCAATACAAGCAACAGATAATTGTACGCCAAATACGGACTTAAATTTCAGTTGGATTGTCGATATAAACAACGATGGTATTGCCGATAATGGCACAAATACCAGCGGCACAGGTATGAATACCGACAATGAATATCCAAATGGAGAACACCGCATTACTTACACGGTTGAAGACCATTGTGGCAATGAAACAATGTGTAGTTTTCTCTTTACGATTGAAGATTGTAAAAAACCAACACCATTCTGTAATGGCACAACGACGACGGTGATGCAAGGCGGAAGTATTGCGATTACTATCAATCAATTTATCGACCCGAGCAGCAATGATAACTGTACTGCTTTCGATGATTTAGAATTCTCTTTTTCACCAGATATAGATGATGATGTCCGCAATTTGGACTGTGATGACTTAGGCGAAAATGTGTTCCAAATTTGGGTAACTGACGAAGTTGGCAACAACGATTTTTGCGAAATCATCGTAGATTTACAAGACAATTCAGGCTCTTGTAATACCTCTCCACTTGTTGCTTTGGGTGGTCAAATTGCCATCGAATCGAACGTTGGTGTAGAAGATGTAATGGTCGAAATGATGAGTAGTTCTTTGATGAATCAAACCAATGATGATGGAGACTATATGTTTGATAATCTGAACAGTGGTGACGATTACACGGTAACTCCGAGCCTTGATACTGACCCTGTCAACGGCGTTACGACGCTGGATTTGGCTATCGTTCAGCGGCATATTTTAAATATTCAAAACATCGATTCGCCCTATAAACTAATTGCGGCGGATGCGAATAATTCAGGCTCTATAACGACATTGGACTTATTAGCAATTAGAAAAGTGATTCTTCAAATCACCCCCAATTTTACTAACAACACATCGTGGCGGTTTGTGGATGCTGCCTACGAATTTCCGAATCCACTTAACCCATTTGAAACAGCGTTTCCAGAATACTACTTTAGTGGAAATCTGGATACGAACGACATGCAAGGTAATTTCGTTGCCATCAAAATTGGAGACGTTAACCAGACTGCGATTGTAAATAGCTTACAAGCCGCTGATGACCGTACCGAAGAGGTGATGACTGTAACGACTAAAGACCAAAAAGTTAAAATCGGTGAATTGGTTAGCTTGGATATTTCATCCCAAACGCTGAAAGCTATGCTGGGCTACCAATTCACTTTAAATTTTGACATTGACGCACTCGATTTTGTCAATATGCAACCTGGAACACTTGGTTCGACCGACAATTTTGGACTGACATTACTCGACGAAGGCGCCATTACAACAAGTTGGGACTACGTCTCAGCAGGACAATCAAACGACGCACTAACAAAATCAACAGTACTTTTCCGAGTGGTTTTCCGTGCCAAAGCGGACGGAATGTTGAGCGATTGGATTCACCTTAATTCGCGCTTCACCCTCGCAGAATCGTACACCGCAGCTGGCACACCACAAGGAGTGGAACTTGTGTTTACTGCACCAAACGGCACGACCGTTGCTTCAGAATCCTTTGAATTGTATCAAAATCTTCCGAATCCATTTCGAGAGACTACGACCATCGGATTTCATTTTCAAGAAGCGACAACTGCCACCTTGACCATCTTAGATGTGACAGGAAAAACACTGAAAACGATAACAGCCGACTACGACAAAGGCTACCATCAAATTGATATTTCCAAAAGCGACTTGAGTCATATTGGTGTGCTGTATTACCGCCTGGATACCCCCTCGCAAACAGCAACCAAGAAGATGCTCTTAATGCACTAAACAACGTCGAATTCTTTCGGCGTTACATTCCACGATAGAATTCGGCAGTGATAACGCTGCAAAAGAGCTAGTAACTCGGTTTTTGGGATTGGTCTCCTCCTCGGCTTTGGCTGGGGAGGGGCTTTTTTTTTGCTCCGCTATGGTAGAAATGACAAAAAAGGTAAAGCTAAATATTACTTGTTAACTGATGTTAAGTGCCTCGTAGTAATTAATTCGGTAAATTTTGGTGTAATTTATTTTCTATCTTCTGTCCGCCCGCACCACTAATTTTCTTTTTTTGGAGGGAGCAAAAACTGGATTTTTCATAAAAAATCCAGTTTTTGCTCCCTCCGTGAGTATTTCTCTCGTGGTGCGGACGGACAGAGAAGCGCTATTCAACAGCAAAAAATATTAATTTTCAAGTTGCGGGGCTAGAGTGCGTGACACTACTTAGGAACGCGAAATAAATAAATTGACATTCTTGAGAGAGAAAGTTTGGTCTTAGTTTTTACTTTGAAACTGCGATTTATGTTGATATAATGAGCATTTTCAAAGTGAAAAATAAGAACAAAATATCCTCTCAAGAATGTTAAGTTATTTACTTCGCGTTCCTAAGGCAAATTGCTTGGCGAAAATCTTTAGCTCGTCATCTAATATCCGAATCGCCACGAGGGGTTCTAAAAAATGTCAACGCAACATAACT